>NZ_JALW01000072.1:0-50492 GCF_000710795.1 Enterobacter sp. T1-1
GGAACTGCCAGGCATCAAATAAGTGAAGAGGCCATCCGAAAGGATGGCCTTTTTGCGTTTCTGCGCTGCACAAACTAATCCCCCACAACGTACTGCTTATACGGTAAACTACCTGCGTTTTTGCATCAGGATAGCGCCTATGAACCACTCCCTTAAGCCCTGGAATACCTTTGGTATTCAACGGAATGCTAATCACATTGTACGCGCCGATACGGCCCAGCAACTGCTGGATGCATGGCAACGCGCAACAGAAAACAACGAACCCGTACTGATTCTGGGCGAAGGCAGCAATGTCCTGTTTCTCGATGATTTTGCCGGGACGGTCATTATTAACCGCATCATGGGAATTGAGGTCGAAGAGTGCGCCGATAGCTGGCGTTTGCGCGTAGGTGCCGGCGAAAACTGGCATCAACTGGTGCAATATACCCTCGAAAAAGGGATGCCGGGACTGGAAAACCTGGCTCTCATCCCGGGCTGTGCGGGATCATCGCCCATTCAAAATATCGGTGCGTATGGCATCGAACTCAAACACGTGTGCGACTATGTCGACTGCATTGAGCTGGCGACCGGTACGGCTCAGCGTTTAACGGCAGAGCAGTGCCGTTTTGGCTACCGTGACAGCATCTTCAAACATGAATATCAGGATCGCTACGTCATTGTCGCTGTGGGCCTGCGTCTGTCCAAAACCTGGCAGCCGGTGCTGACCTATGGTGATTTAACGCGCCTCGATCCGGCAACCGTCACCCCTCGCGATGTGTTTGACTCGGTTTGCCATATGCGCATGACCAAACTGCCCGATCCCAAAGTAAACGGAAATGCCGGCAGTTTCTTCAAAAACCCGGTCATAAGCAGCGAAAACGCGAAAGCATTGCTGGCTAAATGGCCTACTGCCCCGCATTACCCGCAGGCGGATGGCAGCGTGAAGCTGGCCGCAGGGTGGCTTATCGATCAGTGCCAGTTAAAAGGTACTGCCGTGGGCGGCGCAGCGGTTCACCGTCAGCAGGCACTGGTGCTGATCAATCAACACGATGCGACCAGCGACGACGTGGTGCAACTGGCGCACCATGTGCGTCAGCAAGTGGCTGAGAAATTTAACGTCTGGCTGGAGCCGGAAGTCCGCTTCATTGGTCGTACGGGTGAAGTGAATGCTGTGGAGACTATCGCGTGAAGGACAATACCATCCCGTTAACCCTGATTGGCATCCTGGCCGACGGTGAGTTTCATTCTGGCGAGCAATTAGGTGAGCAACTGGGCATGAGCCGTGCTGCCATTAATAAACATATTCAGACCCTCCGCGACTGGGGGGTTGATGTCTTCACCGTGCCCGGAAAAGGCTACAGCCTGCCGGAGCCCATTCAGCTCCTGAACGAAGAACTCATCCGCAGCCAGATAGGGCAGGGTAACGTGGCCGTATTGCCGGTCATCGATTCGACAAACCAGTACCTGCTGGAGCGGATAGGCGAGCTGGAATCAGGGGATGCCTGCGTTGCAGAGTACCAGCAGGCCGGGCGCGGCCGTCGCGGGCGTAAATGGTTCTCACCGTTTGGCGCAAACCTCTATCTTTCCATGTACTGGCGTCTTGAGCAGGGGCCTGCCGCCGCAGTGGGTCTGAGTCTGGTGATTGGTATCGTTATGGCGGAAGTTCTGCATGAACTTGGCGCGGATAAAGTACGGGTAAAATGGCCAAATGACCTTTACCTGAACGATCGTAAGCTTGCCGGTATTCTGGTCGAACTGACGGGAAAAACTGGCGATGCGGCGCAAATTGTCATTGGTGCCGGTCTCAATATGGTAATGAGAAATGTGCAAAGCGATGTGGTGAATCAGGCGTGGACCAACCTGCAGGAAGCGGGGATCACCATCGATCGCAACACACTTGCCGTGCGTATGATAAAAGAGCTGCGTACCTCCCTGTCTCTCTTTGAACAGGAAGGGCTGGCATCGTTCCTGTCTCGTTGGGAAAAACTCGATAACTTTATCAACCGTCCGGTGAAACTGCTGATTGGTGATAAGGAGATCTACGGTATCTCTCGCGGCATTGATGCACAGGGTGCCCTGCTCCTGGAGCAGGATGGCGTCATCAAGCCCTGGGTGGGCGGTGAGATATCCCTGCGCAGCGCTGAATAAATGAGTATGCGCACTACAGGATATTCCGCGAGCCTGAAAATGCTCGTCTGGCTCGCGGAACAATCATTCCCTCTCCCCGAGGGGAAGAGGGTCTGGAGAACTTACTGCGGATAAGGTACCCAGTCTCCGCCGTTCAGACGAACGTACGGTTTGTTCTGGTACTGAATGACAACCGCATTCGCATTCTCTGACACTTCCGCGGTTTGCGGCAGATTGCTGGTGAGCTGATCCCAGTTCACGCTATCTTCCACAAACAGCTTGCCATCGACCGCGCGGGCCACGAGCTCAGAGATGGCCAGATAGCTGACTGGCTGAGTGATCTCAATCGGTGCGCCCTGATGCGGTGCCTTCATACCAAAGAATTTAATCCCGGCAGGCACGTTGGTAATGGACGGGCTGGGGATATCGCGCAGGCCGGACACCTGCATTCTGTCGCCTTTCAGCGCCCCACCGTGCTCCGGAACGACAACCACCATCACTTTACGGCCAGATTTTTCCAGCTCAGTGAAGAACGCATCCAGCTCATCAAAGAACTTCTGCGCACGCACTTTGTAATCTGCCGTTTTGCTCACGCCCGGGAAGTGATTACCGTCGTGAAGGGGCAGGGTGTTATAGAACGTGGCGCTGCGCGGATTGCTGTCTTTTTCAATGGTCTGCAACCAGCGCTGTAGCACGGCGGTATCGTCATAGACTGGCGAGCCATCGAAGCCCAGCAGCGTGACCGGCAGCCCGGTTTGATCCATCAGCGGTGCCTGCATACCCCCTTCTTCACGTACCTCTTTCAGGAAGTTACCGAACTGACCGTTATGCCCCAGCATCAGATGCTGCGTAAAGCCCAGTTTCGCCAGGTTATCGAACAGATAACACTGGTTGCCAGCGGGCTGATACAAATTCTTGTGTGATGGCTGGCCGCAGCTTGCTCGCAGCAGGCGGATGGCCGCCGGGCCGCTGTACGAGGTGGCAGAGTTAAAGTCTTTAAACTGGATATCGAAATGCGACCACAGCGGGTGCGACATTAAACCAGCCGCATCAACGTCAGCCCAGGAGAGGGAGCAGATGTTAATTACCAGCAGTTCAAACGGCTGAGCATCCGCCGGGAGTGCATCCGGGAATTTAGTCTGACGCTTATCTTCCGCGGTGTAGAAGCTGGAAAGCCAGGCATTCAGGTTGGTTGAGGTCGGCGGTGCGGTCTGCGCTGGAATATCGCCCACCACCGGCGTGTCGCCTGCCGTGGCAACGGTTGCTGCCGCGCTTCCTCCGGTGGTGGTCACCGTGCTGGTCGGTTGACCGGCAGGCCACAGGGAAAAACTTGGCCCAGCCAGCGTCAGAACGTTCAGCCAAATCATAATGGCAACGACAAACACCGTGACGCGGATCCACTGTGACAGAAACAGCCAGGCAACCAGCAGCACAAAGACCGCGCCAATCATCTGCCAGTTAATAAAGCGCTCGGTCAGGTCGAGGATATAGCTGGCGCTAAACCCGGCGACCTGCGAACCCTGACTCATGATGCTGTCCGGCCCCGGCAGCCAGGTATCATGCCAGAACAGCGCAAAACCCAGCGGGATGGCAACCCAGTGACGCAAGCGATGCAGCCTGATATTGGGCAGCGGCATCAGCAGGAAGGCCATAAACACCAGGTTCAGCAGAGGATGGAAGTTCAGATAGCCAGCCCACAGCAGACCAAACTTCACCAGAAAGTAGAAGTTCCAGCCGGAAAGGCCGCGCCAGTATTGCCACAGAGGCGATGGTGACGAAGCGGTATAAGTTGAGTTAGTCATGTTTTCGGTCTGCCTTGACGTGTGTTGCCCGTGTCAGTGTTCCGGCTGGTTTGACATAGCGAGGTTTGCCAAACGCCATTCTGGCCGTATCGCGAATACGACGCAGTGAATGGCGTGCATAATAACCAAGCGGGAAAAAGATCAGCGCACAGAATACAACCAGTTGAATGATATCGCTGATATTCATGATGGTGCGTTCTCCCCATTCTCAGTTAATAAGCGAAGGGGTTCCGGAACCCGACGCCAGATATGGCCGTCATGCCGTGCATTGAGGATCGGTTTGATATCGCTCGTGACAGGTAGCGGTTTCACCCAGTTTTCAGGCGCGAGGGCACGCATCTGCACCAGCTCAGCGCTGATCAGATTGTCTTCGAACCAAATCATACGGTTTGAGAAAATATCCCCGGTAGGCAGCGGGAAGATATGGTTCAGCGCGGTATCGAGATCGTTCACCCGACAAAAAGACAAAAACAGAACCAGGCGGTTGTCGCCAATCGTCATGATGTCCCCGGTACGGTTCGGGCGGCATAAGGTGAGCGCCTGTTCCACGCGGATCCCCGGTACAGGTCGCAGGGCAACCATTACCCCTTTCCCGTCTGCAGGAAGCAGCGTGTTGTTCATCATGTTGCCAACGGCATCGCAGAAGGTATCCCATTTCTGATAACCACGCAGTTTCATCGGCTGCGTCATGGAAAGCAGCGTGGAAATATCTTCCGGTACGTGGCGGTTGAACTGCTGCCCCTGGACACTTTCGATAAGCGTCAGGCAGCGTGACAGAGGGGCATTCCACGGGATAACCATGTTTGCGCCACAGCCCAAAAGCAGACGTTCGTCCGTGGCACGCAGGCTGGTATTGTTTTCGCGTACCACAATTTTTAACGCGCTGCCGCGTTGACGACGTAAGGTATGAATTTGTCGTGCCAGCGTTTCAATCTGGTTGTTCTGCATCAGCGAGAAAACAAGGGTTGCCGCCTGCGTCGTGCGGGCTTCATGAAAAAGCGCTTCATTGGACTCAAACAGGGACCAGTTTTCAGACAGCGCGGGCGCCCCCTCCAGTACCGCAATATGGCTCAGGATCCGTTTTTCATCGCTGCGCGGTTGCACCACGGTTTCTTCTTGCTGGGCAAGGTGCCACTCGCCGTCAATATGTTTAAGCGTAAGCTGCTGTCTGGCGCTCACGCCTTTTTCATTACACCAGAATGCAATATCGTAGAGATAGCTGCCCGCCTGGTCGCGTAGACTCGCCAGGCCGAATAGCGAGCGATACTCCGCCATTAAAAGTGAGAACAGCTTATCGTTATTACTGCCGGGATTGATTATCAATAGCGTGCAATTTTGAAATTTTGCCCATTTATTGATTTTTTCCAGCCACTGCAGCAGTTTCTCCGTCGGGATATTTTGCAGGGCGTTATGTGAACATTTAAGAATCAATAAAAAGCGGTCTGGATTGATGGAACACTGAATGTCGCGGGATAAATAGTATAGACTATCTGCTTCCGACGGCATGGAAAACAAGCGTACCGTCTGTGGACCGCGGTCTCGCTCAAGCGTAATAATTTGCTTCGGGTCTTCGCCCATACTAATGACAGCGACCCGGGTGTCCTTACCCTGCGCGGCAATTGTCTGGTTTACCAGACTGATAGCATCTTCATTACGATCCGAATTAACCCACCAGACTCCTCCGACTGGCATGTGGCGCAATTCGTCCCATAATGACTGGATGCCAATAGAAAATATGGAGTCCACGGTGTCCCTCTTTTCGTCTAATTTATCTGTATATCAGTTTACTAGCGAAAGCGTAGAAATAAACCTAACATTGAAATTAAAGAGCATCAGATTTAGCATGTAAATGAAATTTCACAGGGCAGGAAGCCTCGCGACTTCAGAGAGTAAAACGATACTCAAAGGGATGGAAAAAAATGGATAATAACGAACCCGGAACCCCAGTCGATTCGACCCTGGGTTACACATTCCAAAACGATTTTCTGGCGCTGACGCAGGCCTTTTCTTTACCTGAAATAGATTACACCGATATTTCCCAGCGGGAACAGTTGGCTGCGGCTATTAAACGTTGGCCGTTATTAGCTGAATTTACCCAACAACAATAAGGGAGCCATTGATGGCCATACTCGGATTACAGGGCGTCCGTGGTGGAGTGGGTACAACATCCGTTACCGCGGCGCTGGCGTGGTCATTACAGCTTTTAGGTGAATCGGTGCTGGTGATTGACGCCTGCGCCGACAATTTGCTGCGTATGTCATTTAACGTCGACTTTACCCGTACAGAGGGTTGGGCCCGCGCGTTGCTTGATGATAAAGACTGGCGTGATGCGGGTCTGCGTTACACCTCTCAGCTCGATCTCCTGCCGTTTGGTCAACTGACCACGACAGAGCGTGAGAATGAAGCCGCCTACCAGCGTTTATTTTCGCAATTCACACTCGCGCTGCAGAGCCTCAAAGAAAAAGGCCATTATCAGTGGATCCTGCTGGATCTGCCGCACGGTGCCGGCACGCTGACCCGACAGCTGATTGCCCAGTGCGACCACGTGCTCTCCATTGTGAACGTCGATGCTAATTGCCATATCCGCCTACATCAGCAGGGATTGCCCCAGAATAGCCATATCCTGATTAACGATTTACGCATTGGCAGCCAGATCCAGGACGATCTGTATCAGGTCTGGCTGCAAAGCCAGCGTCGTCTGCTGCCGATTGTGATCCATCGTGATGAGGGGATGGCGGAATGCCTCGCCTCCAAACAGCCACTTGGCGAGTATCGTAGCGATTCGCTGGCGGCAGAAGAGATCCTGACGCTGGCGAACTGGTGTCTGCTGCACTTCGCCCAAGAGGCGGATCCTGCCAGGGGTACGGTATGAGTCGACTCGCCAGCTGGTTACTCATCCCGCCGGTCAGTTCGCGTTTAAGCGACCATTACCGGCATTATCGCCGGCATGGTGCCTCGGCATTTAGCGCCGCGTTCGGCTGTTTCTGGATGATTCTGGCCTGGATGTTCATCCCCCTCGAGCACCCCCGCTGGCAGCGCATTCGTGCGCGACACAGTGAATTGTATCCGCACATTAATCCTGACCGTCCACGGCCGTTAGATCCGGCGCGGTACATCATTCAGGCCATCTGGCTGGTGGTTACGTCGCCGCGGCAGGAGAAAAAGACGCCGCACTGGCGCAGCTTCAGCCGGGTCCAGCTTTTACGCGAACGCTATCATCAGTGGCTGGACAGGCTGCCTGACCGCGTGGGCGATAAGACCAGCCATCTGGATAACCATAAAGAACTCGGGCATCTGCACCCGGGTTTACGGCGTTTTATTCTGGGCGTGATTGTTGTCTTCTCGCTCATTCTGGCGCTGGTCTGTATCACGCAACCCTTTAACCCGCTGGCGCAGTTCACTTTCCTGATCCTGCTGTGGGGCGTGGCGCTGCTGGTGCGGCGTATACCGGGGCGCTTCTCCGCCCTGATGCTGATTGTGTTATCACTGACCGTCTCCTGCCGCTATATCTGGTGGCGTTATACCTCAACGCTGAACTGGGATGACCCGGTCAGTCTGGTATGCGGTCTGGTGCTGCTGTTTGCTGAAACGTACGCCTGGATCGTGCTGGTGTTGGGCTATTTCCAGGTGATCTGGCCGCTCAACCGCCAGCCGGTTCCGCTGCCAAAAGATACGTCGCAGTGGCCGACTGTCGATCTCTTTGTGCCGACCTATAACGAAGATCTGAGCGTGGTGAAAAATACCATTTACGCCGCGCTGGGTATCGACTGGCCCAAAGATAAGCTCAAAATCTGGATCCTGGATGACGGCGGTCGGGCCGCGTTCCGTGAGTTCGCGCAAGAGGTGGGCGTTGAGTATATCGCCCGTACCTCTCACGAACATGCCAAAGCCGGGAACATCAACAACGCGCTGAAGTATGCGACAGGGGAGTTTGTCTCCATCTTTGACTGCGACCACGTGCCGACGCGCTCGTTCCTGCAGATGACGATGGGCTGGTTCCTGAAAGAGAAAGCGCTGGCGATGATGCAGACGCCGCACCATTTCTTCTCGCCGGATCCGTTTGAACGTAACCTCGGCCGTTTCCGTAAGACCCCGAACGAAGGCACGCTGTTCTATGGCCTGGTGCAGGACGGCAACGACATGTGGGATGCGACCTTCTTCTGCGGTTCCTGTGCGGTTATCCGCCGTAAACCGCTGGATGAAATTGGCGGCATCGCGGTTGAAACGGTCACTGAAGATGCCCATACCTCGCTACGCCTGCACCGTCGCGGCTATACCTCTGCCTATATGCGTATCCCTCAGGCGGCAGGTCTGGCGACGGAATCCCTGTCGGCGCATATCGGCCAGCGTATTCGCTGGGCGCGCGGGATGGTACAGATTTTCCGTCTTGATAACCCGCTGTTGGGTAAAGGCCTCAAGCTGGCGCAACGTCTGTGCTATGTCAACGCCATGTTCCACTTCTTATCCGGTATTCCGCGGCTGATCTTCCTGACCGCGCCGCTGGCGTTCCTGCTTCTTCACGCCTATATCATCTACGCGCCCGCGCTGATGATTGCGCTGTTTGTTCTGCCGCACATGATCCACGCGAGCCTGACCAACTCGAAGATTCAGGGCAAGTATCGCCACTCATTCTGGAGTGAAATCTACGAAACGGTGCTGGCCTGGTACATCGCGCCGCCAACGATGGTGGCGCTGATTAACCCGCATAAAGGCAAGTTTAACGTCACCGCGAAGGGGGGCCTGGTGGAAGAGGAGTATGTCGACTGGGTGATCTCCCGTCCGTACATCTTCCTGGTGCTGCTGAACATTGTGGGGGTAATTGCCGGTATCTGGCGCTACTTCTACGGTCCGGAAAACGAAATCCTGACGGTGTTCGTCAGTATGGCATGGGTATTTTACAACCTGATTATCCTTGGCGGCGCAGTGGCGGTGTCGGTGGAGAGCAAGCAAGTACGTCGCGCGCATCGTGTTGAAATCAGCATGCCTGCTGCGATAGCCCGTGAAGATGGTCATCTCTTCTCCTGTACCGTTCATGACTTCTCCGACGGTGGTCTGGGTATCAAAATCAACGGACAGGCGAAGGTGCTGGAAGGGCAGAAGGTTAACCTGTTGCTTAAGCGTGGCCAGCAGGAGTATGTCTTCCCGACACAGGTTGTGCGTGTGGCAGGCAATGAAGTGGGTCTGCAGCTGATGCCGCTGACCAGGAAGCAACATATTGATTTTGTGCAGTGTACGTTTGCCCGCGCGGATACGTGGGCTCTCTGGCAGGACAGCTTCCCGGAAGATAAGCCTCTGGAAAGCCTGCTGGATATTCTGAAGCTGGGGTTCCGTGGCTATCGTCACCTTGCAGAATTTGCCCCGTCGTCGGTGAAAATAATTTTCCGGTCACTTACTTCGCTGGTTTCCTGGGTCGTGTCGTTCATTCCTCGTCGTCCTGAGCGGGATGAGGCGAAGCAGGCGGACCCGGTTATGGCTCAACAATGATGATAACGCGATGAAAACAAAACTTTCCTGGTTATGTGCAGTGGCAATGGGGATGAGTACTCTCCCTGCAACAATGGCTAACGCAGCGCCTGATAACGCCGCGGCCACGCCAGCTCCTACGGTGCCTGTGGTGTCGCAAGCGACCGAACCGGTAGTCACCGCGGCGCCCGGTCAAACAGAAAACCTCGTTCCCAACCAGCCGACAGCGGGAAATACCCTGCCGGCCGACGCGCAGGTTGTGGGGCAGGTGATGCCGGGCGTTCCGGGGGCTAATGCGCCTGTTGTCACGGAGAATGCCCCGTCGCGGGACGTGAAGCTCACCTTTGCGCAGATTGCGCCGCCTCCGGGCAGCATGGTGCTGCGCGGCGTCAATCCTAAAGGCGGCGTTGAGTTTGGTATGCGCAGCGATGAGGTCGTGTCGAAGGCGGTGCTGAACCTGGAATATACCCCTTCTCCTTCGCTGCTGCCGACCCAGTCTCAGCTGAAGGTCTACCTGAATGACGAGCTGATGGACGTGCTGCCGGTCACCAAAGAGCAGTTGGGCAAGAAAACCCTGGCTCAGGTGCCGATCAACCCGCTGTTTATCACTGACTTTAACCGTATCCGTCTGGAATTCGTGGGCCATTACCGTGACGTCTGCGAAAACCCGGCCAGCAACACGCTGTGGATGGATGTCGGGCGTAACTCATCGCTGCAGATGACCTACCAGTCGCTGGCGCTGAAAAACGATCTCTCCGCGTTCCCGGTGCCGTTCTTCGATCCGCGTGATAATCGCCCGTTAAACCTGCCGATGGTCTTTGCGTCCTCACCGGACGTCACGGAGCAACTGGCAGCGACCATCGTGGCCTCCTGGTTCGGCTCCCGTTCCGGCTGGCGCGGGCAGAACTTCCCGGTTATGTATGACAAGATCCCTGACAGAAATGCCATCATCTTTGCGACCAACGCGAAGCGTCCTGCTTTCCTGCGTGAGCACCCGGATGTCAAAGCGCCGACCATTGAGATGATAAGCCACCCGGATAACCCGTATGTGAAGCTGCTGGTGGTTTTCGGGCGTGATGAGAAAGACCTGGTGCAGGCCGCAAAAGCGATTGCACAGGGGAATATCCTGTTCCGCGGCAGTAGCGTGGTTGTCGATGAGGTCAAGCCGCTGCTGGCACGTAAACCTTATGACGCGCCAAACTGGGTACGTACCGACCGCGCCGTCACCTTCGGGGAGCTGAAAACCTATGAAGAGCAGCTGCAGTCGACAGGGATTGAGCCGTCTCCTGTCAGCCTGTCGCTGAACCTGCCGCCGGACCTGTATCTGCTGCGCACCACCGGTATCGATATGAACATGAACTATCGTTACACCGCGCCGTCAACCAAAGACAGTTCGCGCATGGATATCAGCCTGAATAATCAGTTCCTGCAGTCGTTTAATCTGGTGAGTAATCAGGAAACGAACCGTCTGCTGCTGCGTTTGCCGGTACTGCAGGGGCTGCTGGATGGTAAAACCGATGTCTCCATCCCGGCGCTGAAGCTCGGGGCGGTAAACCAGCTGCGCTTTGATTTCCAGTACATGAATCCAATGCCGGGCGGTTCGGTGGACAACTGCATCACCTTCCAGCCGGTGCAGAACCACGTCGTGATTGGCGATGAATCGACCATCGACTTCTCGAAGTACTATCACTTCCTCGCCATGCCGGATCTGCGGGCGTTTGCTAACGCGGGCTTCCCGTTCAGCCGTATGGCGGACCTGTCTGAATCCATTGTTGTGATGCCAAAAGCGCCAAATGAAGGGCAGGTGACGACTCTGCTGGACACCATGGCGACCGTAGGCGCGCAAACGGGCCTGCCGGCGATTAACGTTACCCTGACGGATGATGGCGCTCAAATTCAGAACAAAGATGCGGACATCATGGTGATCGGTTCCATCCCGGATAAGCTGAAGGATGAGAAGCGTATCGATCTGCTGGTTCAGGCAGCCCAGTCCTGGGTTAACACGCCGCTGCGTCAGACCGAGTTCCCGAGCATCATGCCGGATATCAACGATCGTAAAGCCAGCGCGCAGACGGCTGTCACGTCTCAGGGGGCGATGGCGGCCGTGGTCGGCTTCCAGTCACCGTATAACGATCAGCGTAGCGTGATTGCCCTGCTCGCAGACAGCCCGCGTGGCTACGAACTGCTCAACAGTGCGATGAACGACAGCGGTAAACGTGCCGCGATGTTCGGCTCTGTGTCGGTGATCCGTGAGTCGGGCGTGAACAGCCTGCGCGTAGGCGATGTGTACTATGTGGGGCATCTGCCATGGTTCGAACGTCTGTGGTATGCGCTCTCTAACCATCCGATTCTGCTCGCTATCCTGGCCGCCGTCAGCGTGGTGCTGCTGGCCTGGGTGCTGTGGCGTCTGCTGCGTATCATCAGCCGTCGTCGCCTGAATCCGGATCATGAGTAAGATGTGATGAAAGCCTTTCGCTGGTGTGTCATTGCGTTGATGCTGGCGGCGGCGCCTCTGCGCGCCGCCTGTACCTGGCCTGCCTGGGAGAAATTTAAACAGGATTACATCAGCGAGGGCGGGCGGGTCATTGATCCCAGCGACACGCGTAAAATCACTACCTCGGAAGGGCAAAGCTACGCGCTGTTCTTTGCTCTCGCCGCGAATGACCGTAAAGCGTTCGACAAAGTGCTGGCATGGACGCGGGATAACCTTGCCGGGGGGCATCTCGACGACACGCTCCCCGCCTGGTTATGGGGGCAAAAAGACAAAGACACCTGGGCGGTTATCGATACCAATTCCGCCTCGGATGCCGATATCTGGATCGCCTGGTCCCTGCTTGAAGCGGGGCGGTTATGGAAAGACGCTGACTATACCCGTACGGGCAAGGCGCTACTCGAGCGTATCGCCCGCGAAGAAGTGGTGAAAGTACCTGGCCTCGGTCTGATGCTGCTGCCCGGTAAAGTTGGCTTTGTCGATGAGAACGCCTGGCGTTTTAATCCCAGCTATCTTCCACCACAGCTCGCAAGCTACTTCACGCGTTTTGGCGCCCCGTGGACCACCCTGCGTGAGACCAATCTGCGCTTGCTGCTGGAGAGTGCGCCGAAAGGTTTTTCGCCGGACTGGGTGCAATACCAGAAAAACAAAGGCTGGCGGTTACAGCAGGAGCCGCCGCTGGTGGGGGGATATGACGCCATCCGCGTCTATCTCTGGGTGGGGATGATGAACGATAACGATCCTCAAAAAGCCCGGCTGCTGGCGCGCTTCAGGCCGATGGCCGCCACCACAACAAAACAGGGTGTACCACCGGAAAAAGTGAATGTGGTGAGTGGAGCACGCACGGGCAATGGCCCGGTCGGCTTCTCTGCCGCCATGCTGCCTTTTTTACAACAGCGTGATGCGCAGGCCGTCCAGCGCCAGCGCGTGGCTGACCACTTTCCTGATAATAATGCTTACTACAGTTATGTACTGACTCTCTTTGGACAAGGATGGGATCAGCATCGTTTTCGTTTCACCACAAAAGGTGAATTAATACCGGATTGGGGCCAGGAATGCGCAAGTTCACAGTAAATCTACTCAGTTTATCGCTTGGCCTGGCGCTGATGCCGCTGGCTCAGGCCGTCAACTCTCCACAGCAGCAACAGCTGCTGGAACAGGTGCGCCTGGGGGAATCGACGCAGCGTGAAGATTTGGTGCGTCAGTCGCTCTATCGTCTTGAGCTGATCGACCCGAACAACCCTGACGTTATTGCGGCACGTTTTCGCTATCTGCTTCGTCAGGGCGACAACGCTGGCGCACAAAAAGAGTTGGATAGACTGAAAGGGATCGCCCCCGGTTCCAGCGCGTACCAGTCCTCGCGCAACACGATGCTACTTTCCACGCCGGATGGCCGCCAGCAGTTACAGCAGGCTCGCTTACTCGCCACGACAGGCCATACCCAGGAAGCGATTGCTGCCTATGACAAGCTGTTCGACGGCAACCCGCCGGGCGGCGACGTGGCAACAGAATACTGGAATGTGGTGGCGAAAGATCCCGCCCGCCGCAATGCGGCCATTAACCAACTGAAAAAGATTAACAGCAGCAGCCCCGGCAATACGCAGCTGCAGTCGACGCTGGCCCAGCTGCTGTTCCAGACCGGGCGCCGTGATGAAGGCTTTGCGGTGCTGCAGGAGATGGCCAAATCCAGCAATGGCCGCAGCCAGGCGTCGGATATGTGGTATGCGCAGATCAAAGACCAGCCTGTCAGCAGTGCCAGCGTCTCCGCGCTGCAAAAGTACCTGAGCGTATTCAGTGACGGTGAGAACGTAACCGCCGCGCGTTCACAGCTTGAAGCGCAGCAAAAACAGCTCGCCGATCCAACTTTCCGTGCGAAAGCGCAAGGCCTGGCGGCAGTGGATGCCGGACAGGGTGATAAGGCGGTGGCGGAACTGCAAAAGGCGGTCAGCGCAAACCATGCCGACAGCGAAGCCATTGGCGCGCTGGGCCAGGCATACTCCCAGAAAGGCGACCGTGCTCGCGCGGTGGCACAGTTTGAAAAGGCGATCGCCCTCGATCCGCAGAGCGATAACCGCGGCAAATGGGACAGCTTGCTGAAGGTGAACCGTTACTGGCTGCTGATCCAGCAGGGGGATGCGGCGCTGAAAGCGAATAGCCCGGCACAGGCGGAGCGCTATTATCAACAGGCGCGCACTATCGACAATAGCGACAGTTATGCGGTGCTGGGGCTGGGTGATGCCGCAGCGGCACGTAAAGATAACGACGCCGCCGAGCGCTATTATCGGCAGGCATTACGCATGGACAGCGGCAATAGTAACGCGGTCCGCGGACTGGCCAATATTTATCGTGCACAGTCGCCGGAGAAAGCCTCGCAGTTTATCCAGTCGCTCTCCGCCAGCCAGCGTCGCAGTATTGATGATATTGAACGTAGCCTGACCAACGAACAGCTCTCCGCACAGGCCGAGCAGCTGGAGAACCAGGGCAAATACGCCCAGGCCGCCGAGGTTCAGCGTCGTCGTCTGGCGCTCTCTCCAGGCGACGTGTGGATCACCTATCGCCTGTCGCGCGATTTCTACAGCGCAGGCCAGCGCAGTCAGGCAGATACCCTGATGCGTCAGCTTGCCAGCCAGAAACCGACCGACCCGGATCAGGTTTATGCCAACGGGCTCTATCTTTCCGGTAACGACCAGGATCGTGCCGCGCTGGCCCATCTGGAGACGCTGCCGCGCAGCCAGTGGAACGGCAATATTCAGGAGCTTGCCGACCGCCTGCAAAGTAATCAGGTGCTCGAAACCGCCAATCGCCTGCGCGACAGTGGCAAAGAGCAGGAGGCGGAAAATCTTCTTCGTCAGCAACCTGCTTCTACCCGTATCGATTTAACCCTGGCGGACTGGGCGCAGCAGCGGAGCGATCTCAGTGCAGCAAAAACGGCATACAGCGGCGTGTTGCAGCGCGAGCCACAAAACGAAGATGCGATCCTCGGCCTGACCGAAATCTACAGTGCGCAGGGCGACAAAGACGCTGCGCGTGCCGAACTGGCGAAACTGCCTGCGACGCAAAATGGCCAGCCGTTGTCGCTCAACATGCAGCGCCGCATCGCGATGGCGCAGGCGGGGCTGGGTGATTCTGCTGCCGCAGAAAAGACGTTCAACAGCATCATTCCGCAGGCAAAATCACAGCCTGCGTCAATGGAAAACGCGCTGGTGCTGCGTGATGCGGCACGTTTTCAGACGCAAAATGGCCAGCCTCAGCAGGCGCTGGAGACCTATAAAGATGCCATGGTCTCCTCTGGCATCACCACCACCCGTCCGGCAGACAATGACACCTTTACGCGCCTGACGCGTAACGACGAAAAAGATGACTGGCTGAAGCGCGGCGTGCGTAGCGATGCCGGTGATTTGTATCGCCAGCAGGATGTTAACGTTACGCTGCAGCACGACTACTGGGGCTCCAGCGGTACCGGGGGCTACTCCGACCTGAAAGCCCACACCACCATGCTGCAGGTGGATGCGCCGCTCTCTGATGGACGGATGTTCTTCCGCAGCGATCTGGTCAATATGGATGCCGGTTCGTTTGCCACTAACAACGGCACCTACGATCCCAAATGGGGGACCTGTGCCGAAACGCCATGTCGCGGCAACACCAGTCAGACGTCAAACGGCGCAAGCGTGGCCGTGGGCTGGCAGAATAAAACCTGGGCATGGGATATCGGCACCACGCCAATGGGCTTTGACGTGGTGGATGTGGTCGGCGGGGTGAGCTATAGCAACGATCTCGGTCCTATCGGCTACACCATTAACGCCCACCGTCGCCCGATCTCCAGCTCTCTGCTGGCCTTTGCCGGGCAAAAAGACACCAATACCGGCACCACCTGGGGCGGCGTGCGCGCCACCGGCGGTGGCGTGAGCATCAGCTACGATAAAGGCGAGGCGAACGGCATCTGGTCAAGCCTGAACGCGGAATCGCTGACCGGGAAAAATGTAGAGGATAACTGGCGCGTCCGCTGGATGACCGGTTACTACTACAAGCTGATTAATAAAAACAACGAGCGCCTGACGGTCGGTGTCTCTAACATGCTCTGGCACTACGATAAAGATCTGAGCGGCTATACCCTGGGTCAGGGCGGCTATTATAGCCCGCAGGAATATGTCTCCTTTGCACTGCCGGTCACCTGGCGTAAACGCACGGAGAACTGGTCCTGGGAGCTGGGCGGATCTGTCTCATGGTCTCACTCCAAAACCAACGATGTGCTGCGCTATCCCCTTCAGGGACTCATTCCCGTCGATGAGCCAGGCCGTTACACCGACAGGGGGGCGATGGAAACCGGCAGCAGCTCCTCAGGCACCGGTTATACCGCGCGGGCCATTGTCGAGCGCCGGGTCACGTCCAACTGGTTTGTGGGTCTTGGCGTGGATATTCAGGAAGCGAAAGACTATACCCCAAGCCATGCGCTGCTCTATGTACGCTACTCCGCCGCAGGCTGGCAGGGTGATATGGACTTACCGCCACAGCCGCTCATTCCCTACGCGGACTGGTAATCGGATTTTACTTAATCCATTTGTAAGTCTCTCTTAAAAGTGCGGCGATCGGGTATACTCAGGCGCGCCAGGTTTACACCCTGGTGCGCCCTGCGCTTCGAGTTCTGTGGAGAGTCATTTTGCGTGTCAGCCGTTCCTTAACGATCAAACAGATGGCGATGGTTTCTGCTGTCACCTTGCTGTTTGTACTGCTATTTTGCGTCATTTTGCTGTTTCATTCCGTGCAGCAGAATCGCTATAACACGGCTTCGCAATTAGAAAGTATTGCCCGCTCGGTGCGTGGCCCGCTTTCGGCTTCTATTCTGAAAGGCGATATTCCCGAAGCGGAAACCATTTTAAAACGTATTCAGCCTGCGGGCGTTGTCAGCCGCGCAGACGTGGTGCTGCCGAACCAGTTCCAGGCGCTGCGGATGAGTTTTATCCCGGAACGTCCCGTCCCGATGATGGTGATGCGCCTGTTTGAACTGCCGGTACAAATTTCGCTCCCCATCTACTCGCTTGAACGCCCTGCGAATCCGCAGCCGCTGGCCTATCTTGTTCTGCAGGCGGACTCGTACCGCATGTATAAATTCGTCATGAGCTGGTTTATCACGTTAGTGACCACTTGCTTACTTATGACGCTGATACTGAGCGTGGCGCTGACCTGGTGCATTAACCGGCTGATTGTCCACCCGCTGCGGCGTATCGCCCGGGAGCTGAACGCGCTTTCTCCCCAGGAGCAGATGGGTCATCAGCTTGAGCTCCCCCGCCTGCATCATGACGATGAGATCGGCATGCTGGTGCGCAGCTACAACCTCAACCAGCAGCGCATTCAGCGTCAGCAGGATGAACTGAACAGTAGCGCCACCCGTTTCCCGGTGTCGGAGCTTCCTAATAAAGCGTTCCTGATGGCGATGCTGGAGCAGACCGTGGCGCGCCAGCAGACCACGGCGCTGATGGTCATCGCCTGTGAAACCCTGCAGGATACCGCTGGGGTGCTCAAGGAGAGCCAGCGTGAAATGCTGTTACTGACGCTGGTCGAAAAGGTTAAATCGGTGCTTGCTCCACGTATGGTGCTGACTCAGGTCAGCGGTTATGACCTGGTGGTGATTGCGAACGGCGTGAAAGAGCCGTGGCATGCGATCACGTTAGGTCAGCAAGTACTCACTGTCATTAATGAGCGGCTGCCCATTCAGGGTATTCAGCTTCGCCCCAGCGCCAGTATCGGGATTGCCATGTTCTATGGCGATCTGACCGCGGAGCAGCTCTATCGTCGCGCCTTCTCGGCGGCATTCACCGCCCGTCGCAAAGGGAAAAACCAGATCCAGTTCTTCGACCCGGATCAGATGGAAAAGGCGCAGCAGCGTCTGACGGAAGAGAGCGACATCCTCACCGCGCTGGATAACCACCAGTTTGCCCTCTGGCTCCAGCCGCAGGTCAATTTGCTGACGGGTGAAGTGGAAAGCGCGGAAGCGCTGTTGCGCGTGCAGCAGCCGGATGGCAGCTGGGAGCTGCCGGAAGGGTTAATCGAACGTATTGAGTCCTGTGGTCTGATGGTCACGGTGGGCTACTGGGTGCTTGAGGAGTCATGCCGCCAGCTTGCCGCCTGGCAGGAGCGTGGTGTCAACCTGCCGCTGTCGGTCAATCTCTCTGCCCTGCAGTTGATGCATCCCACTATGGTCTCGGAGATGCTGGAGCTCATCAATCGCTACCGGATCCAGCCGGATACGCTGATTCTGGAAGTGACGGAAAGCCGTCGTATTGACGACCCGAATGAGGCGGTCGCGATCCTCAAACCGCTGCGCAACGCCGGTATCCGCATCGCGCTGGATGATTTTGGCATGGGCTATGCCGGACTGCGTCAGCTTCAGCACATGAAAACGCTGCCGGTGGATGTCCTGAAAATCGACAAAGCGTTTGTCGATGGGCTGCCGGAAGACAGCAGCATGGTGCAAGCCATTATTCAGATGGCGCGTAGTCTCAACCTGAATCTGATTGCTGAGGGTATCGAGACGGAAGCGCAGCGCCGCTGGCTGGCTGAGGCGGGTGTCGGGAAAGGCCAGGGCTTCCTCTTTGCCCGTGCCGTCCCGTCGGATGTCTTTGAACAACGGTACCTTTCCGGCGCTGGCAATAACGCAAAAGTGTAATTTTGTTGCTGGCTTGTGCGAGCCAGCTCAAAGTTCTTAACATTTGTGTTTCAAATTTGAACTGAGTTTATTTCTGTCCTGTTATGCGGGTGTTATTTTAGAGCCGCAGGTTAACCATAACCTTACAAAGCCTGTGGTTTTTCTTCCCAAGGACATTCTATGAAAACCTCACTCTTCAAAAGTCTTTACTTCCAGGTCCTGACAGCCATCGCAATCGGTATTTTACTGGGTCACTACTACCCGGAACTGGGTGCGCAAATGAAACCGCTTGGCGACGCGTTCGTTAAGCTCATTAAAATGGTCATCGCCCCGGTGATCTTCTGTACGGTGGTGACCGGTATCGCTGGCATGGAAAGCATGAAGGCGGTAGGACGTACCGGTGCAGTGGCGCTGCTTTACTTCGAAGTGGTCAGCACCCTGGCACTGATTATCGGTCTGATCATTGTTAACGTGGTGCAGCCTGGCGCTGGCATGAACGTCGACCCGTCGACGCTGGATGCCAAAGCGGTGGCGGTTTACGCTGAGCAGGCGAAAGATCAGGGCGTGGTCGCCTTCCTGCTGGACGTCATTCCCGGCAGCGTGATCGGGGCGTTTGCCAGCGGAAACATTCTGCAGGTGCTGCTGTTCGCCGTCATGTTTGGTTTTGCCCTGCATCGTCTGGGCAGCAAAGGCCAGCTGATCTTTAACGTCATTGAAAGCTTCTCGCAGGTCATCTTTGGCATCATCAATATGATCATGCGCCTGGCGCCGATTGGTGCCTTCGGGGCAATGGCGTTCACCATCGGTAAATACGGCGTCGGCACGCTGGTACAGCTCGGCCAGCTGATTATCTGCTTCTATATCACCTGTATTCTGTTTGTGGTGGTGGTGCTGGGGTCGATTGCCCGCGCGGCCGGTTTCAGCATCTTCAAATTTATCCGCTATATCCGCGAAGAGCTGCTGATTGTGCTGGGGACCTCCTCCTCTGAGTCGGCGCTGCCGCGCATGCTCGATAAGATGGAGAAGCTGGGTTGTCGTAAATCGGTGGTGGGGCTGGTGATCCCGACAGGGTACTCCTTTAACCTCGACGGTACCTCGATATACCTGACCATGGCGGCAGTGTTTATTGCACAGGCAACCAACAGCCATATGGATATCTTCCATCAGATCACCCTGCTGGTGGTGCTGCTGCTCTCGTCGAAAGGGGCTGCGGGCGTAACGGGCAGTGGCTTTATCGTGCTGGCGGCGACCATTTCCGCTGTGGGACATCTGCCGGTGGCCGGTCTGGCGTTGATTCTCGGTATTGACCGCTTTATGTCTGAAGCGCGTGCGTTAACCAACCTGGTGGGTAACGGCGTGGCTACGGTTGTGGTGGCAAAATGGGTTAAAGAGCTGGATCACAAAAAGCTCGACGATACGCTGAATAATCGCTCTTCTGATAGCAAAAACCCGGGTTTATCCTCCTGATTTTCCGCTAAATTCCCGCATTCCCTTGTCGGAATGCGGGCTCCTGCGCATAATGACTGTTCGTACCTGTCATAATTCGACAAGATTTTTTTTGGGTATATTGCACTTCTCACCGTGACGTTTTGCCGAACGCGCGGTCTAATCGACGTGTTTTCATCGTCATCTTTTAGAGTGAAGCGCGTCGCGAGACACTCTTTTTAACCAGGAATGTTGATCAGGGGTTCACATGCAGGGCACAAAAATTCGACTCTTAACCGGCGGTTTGCTGATGATGGCAGCAGCCAGTTATGTGCAGGCAGATGCGCTCCAGCCAGACCCGGCATGGCAACAAGGGACCCTGGCGAATGGTTTTCAGTGGCAGGTGTTAGCCACGCCGCAGCGTCCCAGCGATCGTATTGAGATCCGTCTGTCTGTGAATACCGGCTCCCTCACTGAAAGCACCCAGCAGACCGGCTTTAGCCATTTTATTCCCCGACTGGCGCTCACCCAGAGCGGCAGTTTACAGGCTGTTCAGGTGCGTTCGCTCTGGCAGCAGGGCATTGACCCGAAGCGCCCATTGCCGCCGGCCGTCGTCTCGTATGACTACACCATGTTTAACCTGAGCCTGCCGAATAACCGTAACGATCTGCTCAAAGAAGCTCTTACGTATCTCTCCGATGCCACTGGCAATCTGGCGATCACGCCGGAAACCGTTAACTATGCGCTGAGCAACAGCGATATGGTGGCGACCTGGCCTGCGGATACCAAAGAGGGCTGGTGGCGTTATCGCCTGAAAGGCTCAGCGCTGCTTGGGCACGACCCGGCAGAGCCGCTGAAACAGCCGGTCGATGCCGAACAGGTAAAATCGTTCTATCAGAAATGGTACACCCCGGACGCGATGACGCTGATCGTGGTCGGGAATGTGGATAGCCGCGCGGTGGTTGAGCAGATCAACAAAGCCTTCGGCGAGCTGAAAGGCAAGCGTGAAACGCCTGCTCCTGTCCCGACGCTCTCCCCGCTGCGGACAGAGCCAGTCAGCATCTCCACTGATGCCGTGCGTCAGGACCGGCTCTCCATGATGTGGGATACCGCCTGGCAGCCTATCCGCGAATCCGCCGCGCTGCTGCGCTACTGGCGTGCGGATCTGACGCGTGAGGCGTTGTTCTGGCACGTTCAGCAGAGTCTCAGTAAGAACAGCGTGAAGAACATTGCGCTGGGCTTCGACTGCCGGGTGCTGTTCCAGCGCGCCCAGTGCGCCATTAATATCGAATCGCCTGGCGATAAGCTGAATGCCAATCTGGGCGTGGTGGCGAAAGAGCTGGCAAAAGTGCGCAAAGAGGGCCTGTCTGAAGAAGAGTTCAACGCGCTGGTCGCGCAGAAAAAGCTGGAACTGCAGAAGCTGTTTGCCACCTATGCCCGCGCCGATACGGATATCCTGATCAGCCAGCGTATTCGCTCCTTGCAGAATCAGGTGGTGGACATCGCACCGGAACAGTACCAGAAGCTCCGTCAGGACTTCCTGAATGGGCTGACCGTCGATATGTTAAATCAGGATTTACGTCAGCAGCTGTCGCAGGATATGGGATTAGTCCTTCTGCAGCCGAAAGGCGAGCCGGAATACAACATGAAGGAGCTGCAGGCGACATGGGATTCAATCATGACCGCCGCGCCGCAACCTACGCAGGCGGCAACGTCTGATGATCTGCATCAGGACGCGACGGATATTCCACAGGGGCAGTAATCCAAAAAATTCCCTCTCCCGGTGGGAGAGGGTCAGGGTGAGGGCATCAGCCCGCACCTTATTTAAGCAGGCATCGCCTCACGCGGAATAATCGCCCCGCGATACTGGATCACCGTGCTGGCCGTCAGGTGCCCGCGCTGTGCAGCCGCTTCAGGCGTGCCGCCCGTCAGGCGCACCGCCAGATAGCCCGCGCTGAAGGAATCACCCGCCGCCGTAGTATCCACCACTTTGTCCTTCGCCAGTTTCACCGCCGGGACGTCAATCACCGCCTCACCTGCTACGGCCACCAGGCACGATGCCGCGCCGCGCTTAATCACCACTTCGCTCACGCCAGCGGCCTGGGTGCGCGCAATAACCTCATCAACAGGCTTCTCGCCCCACAGGGCATCTTCGTCGTCGAGCGTCAGGAACGCGATGTCGGTGCACTGCAGCATCTGCTGGTAAACCTGCTGCGTCTCTTCACGACTGGCCCACAGGCGCGGACGGTAGTTGTTATCAAAAATGACCTTCCCGCCATTGGCGCGGCATTCGCGCAGCAGCGACAGCAGCTTTTCACGACTGGTCGGGCTTAAGATGGCGAGGCTAATCCCGCTCAGATAGATATAATCAAACGTCGCCAGCGTTTCGCAAATGGCGGCTGCGTCGTCGCTTTCCAGCCAGTATTTGGCCGCAGCTTCGTTTCGCCAGTAGTAGAAGGTGCGCTCGCCGGTATCATCGGTTTCAATGTAATACAAACCCGGCAGGCGGTTTTCCATGCGCTGAATCAGCGAGGTATCAATGTGTTCGCTCTGCCAGGCGTCCAGCATTTGCTGGCTGAAACTGTCCGTACCCAGTGCGGTGACGTAGTTCACGGTGAGGGCCTCCGGCGGCACCTGACGGGCAATATACACGGAGGTGTTTAAGGTATCGCCACCAAAACCGCGGCTAACGTCCGCGCCTTTTTGTGACAGCTCAATCATGCATTCGCCAATAACGGCAATTTTTTTGGACATAATCATGAACCTGAACAGAGTATTTAAAAGCAGTGTGCGCTGTGTGAATTATCAGGTCAACTATATTAAAACATCGTTCCATTATTTTTTTTGAACCAGCGCGTGTTCCTGTTCATTTCTGTCATCTTAATTTCATTTTCCCGGTGAATTGAACATAAAGTTCTCAATTATCGCGCCGATAACCCAGTGACGAGTCCAGAAAGGCCATCCCAACAACAGGACATCTGAAATGAAGTCAGAGCAGGTTATCCAGCGGCTGAGCACTACGCCTGAGGCAAGTATTGAGAACTTGCAGGAGCATCGCTACTGGCTGCAATGTGAGCGTGTGTATACCTACCAGCCAATCTATCGTACCGACGGTCGACTGATGGCGATTGAAATATTGACGGTCGTTACACACCCCTCTAACCCTTCACAGCGTATCGCGCCGGACCGCTATTTTGCCGAAGTCGCCGTGCGCCAGCGCCTGGACGTGCTGGAAGAGCAGTTGCGCATGCTGGAAACGAAAAAGGCCTTTTTCGAACAGCACGATATTCTGGCCTCGGTCAACGTGGATGGCCCAACCCTGCTGGCGCTGCGCCAGAACGCGAAGTTGCAGGAGCTTATCGCCACCCTGCCGTGGATGCGCTTTGAACTGGTGGAGCATGTCCGCCTGCCGCAGGAATCCTCCTTTGCCTCGATGTGTGAATTTGGCCCCCTGTGGCTGGATGACTTTGGCACCGGCATGGCGAACTTCTCCGCCCTCAGCGAAGTGCGTTACGACTACATCAAAGTGGCCCGCGATCTGTTCATTATGTTGCGCCAGACCCCGGAAGGGCGGAATCTGTTTACGCTGTTATTACAGCTGATGAACCGCTATTGCAAAGGCGTCATTGTGGAAGGTGTGGAAACGCTGGAAGAGTGGCGCGATGTGCAAAACTCACCCGCCGCCGCCGCGCAAGGCTATTACCTCTCACGTCCGGTGCCCATGGATACCCTCGACGGTGTGATAACCAACCTCTGAACCGCCCGTTTCCCTTTGTCTGGACTATAGTTTTACAGGACAGGTCATCAGGAAAAGGGGATCAAAATGACTAAAACAACCAGGGTAATCTCCTGGACAGCAGGGATTTTCTTGTTGTTGATCGTGGTCGCTATCATCATTATTGCGACATTCGACTGGAACCGTCTTAAGCCGACCATCAACCAGAAAGTCTCAACTGAACTGAACCGCCCCTTCGCGATACGCGGTGATTTGGGCGTGGTCTGGGAGCGTCAGAAAGAAGAGACCGGCTGGCGAAGCTGGATCCCCTGGCCGCACGTTCACGCCGACGACATCGTTCTGGGCAATCCGCCGGATATTCCTGCCGTCACCATGGTGCATCTTCCGCGGGTTGAAGCCACGCTGGCGCCGTTAGCGCTCCTGACAAAAACCGTCTACCTGCCGTGGATCAAGCTTCAGCAGCCCGATGCACGTCTGATCCGTCTCTCGGAAAAAAACAATAACTGGACCTTTAACCTCGCCAGCAGCGGCGA
The DNA here is from genome assembly GCF_000710795.1 of Enterobacter sp. T1-1. Taxonomy (NCBI): domain Bacteria; kingdom Pseudomonadati; phylum Pseudomonadota; class Gammaproteobacteria; order Enterobacterales; family Enterobacteriaceae; genus Enterobacter; species Enterobacter sp. T1-1. Next base: position 24,200 of record NZ_JALW01000072.1, read on the forward strand.
GAAAGATCCCAATGCCCAGCCCTCTTCGTGGTCATTCCGTCTCGATAACATTCTGTTCGATCGCGGGCGGATCGCCATCGACGATAAAGTCAGCAAGGCCGACGTGGAGATCCTGGTCGATCCGCTGGGTAAGCCGCTGCCGTTCAGTGAAGTGACCGGCACCAAAGCGAAAGGGGATAACGCCAGCGCGGGCGATTACGTTTTCGGCCTGCGGGCCACCGGGCGCTACAACGGACAGCCACTGACCGGCACCGGTAAAATTGGCGGCATGCTGGCGCTGCGAAGCGCAGGTACCCCGTTCCCGGTGCAGGCGGACTTCCGCTCCGGCAACACGCGAGTCGCCTTTACCGGCACGGTCAACGATCCCATGAACATGGGCGGGGTCGATCTGCGGCTGAAGTTCGCCGGAGATTCGCTGGGGGAGCTCTACGAACTCACCGGCGTGCTGCTGCCGGATACGCCGCCGTTTGAGACGGACGGGCATCTGGTGGCCAAACTCGATACGGAAAAATCGTCTGTCTTTGACTATCGGGATTTCAACGGCCGTATCGGTGACAGCGATATCCACGGTACGTTGACCTACACCACTGGCAAACCGCGTCCGAAACTGGAAGGGGATGTGGAGTCCCGCCAGCTGAGGCTTGCCGATTTGGGCCCTCTGATCGGCGTTGATTCCGGCAAAGGCACGAAGTCGAAAGAGGTCAAAAAAGACCTTCAGCCCGCGGGGAAAGTGCTGCCCTACGATCGCTTTGAAACCGACAAGTGGGATGTAATGGATGCGGATGTGCGCTTCAAAGGGCGAAAAATCGAGCACGGCAGCACGCTGCCGATCAGCAACCTCTCAACCCATATTCTGCTTAAAAATGCCGACCTGCGTCTGCAGCCGCTGAAGTTTGGCATGGCGGGTGGAACCATCTCCTCTAACATTCATCTGGAAGGCGATAAAAAGCCGATGCAGGGTCGGGCTGATATACGGGCGCGCAGGCTTAAGCTGAAAGAGCTGATGCCCAACGTGGAGCTAATGCAGAAGACCCTTGGTGAAATGAACGGTGACGCGGACATTCGCGGGGTGGGGAACTCCGTGGCGGCGCTGCTCGGGAGCAGTAATGGCAACCTCAAGCTACTGATGAACGACGGGCTGGTGAGCCGCAACCTGATGGAGATCCTGGGGCTGAACGTCGGGAACTACATCATCGGGCAGATCTTTGGTGACGATGAGGTGCGGGTGAACTGCGCGGCGGCGAATCTGGATCTGGTTAACGGCGTGGCGCGGCCGCAGATTTTTGCCTTCGACACGGAAAACGCGGTAATCAACGTGACCGGAACCGCCAGCATGGCCTCTGAGCAGCTTGATTTAACCATCGACCCGGAAAGCAAAGGGATCCGTATCATCACCCTGCGCTCGCCGCTCTACGTGCGCGGCACTTTCAAAAATCCGCAGGCGGGGGTAAAACCCGGGCCTCTGATTGCACGCGGTGCGGTGGCGGCAGCGCTCGCAACGCTGGTCACGCCAGCCGCGGCGCTGCTGGCGTTGATTTCGCCATCAGAAGGGGAAGCCAATCAGTGCCGGACGATTTTGTCGCAGATGAAGAGGTAAGGTGCGGTCTGTATTTGCCGGATGGCGGCTACGCCTTACCCGGCCTACGATTCAAATGTAGGCCGGGTAAGCGCAGCGCCACCCGGCATTAGCTTAAAGCGCCTGATGCTTAGTCTCGTGCGTCAGCAGCAGCGCAATCAGCGTCAGTGCCGCCATGGCCGCCAGATACACGCCCACGTAGAACAGGCCATAATTTGCCTGCAGCCAGGTGGCGATATACGGCGCAACGGACGCTCCCAGAATCGACGAGACGTTATAGGAGAACGACGCGCCGGTATAACGCACTTCCGTCGGGAACAGCTCCGGCAGCAGCGCGCCCATCGGGCCGAAGGTTAAACCCATCAGGCTCAGACCAATCAGCAGATACGCCATCACCAGCGCCGGGCTGCCCGAGCCTAACAGCGGCGGGAAGACAAACAGGGCGAACAGAATGATAAGTGTCGTGATGGTGATCATGCTGGAGCGACGGCCAAATTTATCCGCCAGCAGGCCGGCAATCGGCACCATGACACCAAACCCAATCACCGCCATCATCAGCATCCACAGCACTTCGTTACGCGGCAGACCCAGCCCAACCGGCGCGGCAGCGGTGCTGAACGTCATGGAGTAGACGGTCATGATATAGAACAGCGTATAGGTAGCCAGCATGATAAAGGTGCCCAGCACGGTCACGCGGACATGTTTGGTCAGCAGCGTGCCCAGCGGCACTTTTACCTGTTTTTTTGCCGCCGCCACTTTCGCGAACACCGGCGTTTCGTGCAGAGAAACGCGAACATACAGACCAATCAGCACCAGCACGGCCGAGAAGACGAACGGAATACGCCAGCCCCAGCTCATGAACTGCTCGTCGGTCAGCAGCCAGGAGAGCAGCAGGAAGGTGCCGTTCGCAAAGAAGAAGCCAATCGGTGCGCCAAGCTGCGGGAAGGAGCCATACAGCGCCCGTTTACGCGCTGGGGCGTTCTCGGTCGCCAGCAGTGCCGCGCCGCCCCATTCACCGCCCAGACCCAGACCCTGACCAAAACGCGCCAGCGCCAGCAGCACCGGTGCCAGAATGCCAATGGTCTCGTAGGTGGGCAGCAGGCCGATGGCGACGGTAGAAATACCCATCGTCAGCAACGAGGCCACAAGCGTCACTTTACGCCCGATGCGATCACCAAAATGACCAAACAGCGCAGAGCCAATCGGACGCGCGACGAAGGCGATAGCAAAGGTTGCCAGAGACTGTAGCGTGGCCGCCGTCGGGTCGCCCTGCGGGAAGAAAATATGCGGGAAGACGATGACCGCTGCGGTGGCGTAAATGTAAAAGTCGAAGAACTCGATGGCGGTGCCAATCAGCGAGGCGACGACAACTTTATTGCGTGAGTTGACCGGAACGTTTTCGCTCCCGGAATCGAGTGTTGTGGCGGTTGCTTGCATAATATTTTCTTATTTTATGTCGGACGAAAGGCCATATTACGCACAGCAAAAGCGACATTTCAATCTGTAACAAAGCCGCGAACCGGTGATAAAAGCAACAAAAAGCGGATAATGTTCAGACCAGCCAAAACACTTCCATGAAATGCTTCACAGATTTTAAATATCAGTGGATATAACTGGTTTTCAGTTAAATAAAAGTTACGGACTGGATATATATGCTGAAATGATGAATCGGGCTGAAACTTTCAGCCCGAAAGGGGGAATTAGCGGTGGGTTTTCCCCGGCATGCGCGTGTCGCCTTTATATTCGGCGGTGGCAATCCACGCCGCGCAGAACAGCGTCAGGCGGGCAAAGAAGTAGAAGAACGCCATCAGCCCCAGAACGGAGCCAAACGCGGCGCCAGAAGGGGATTTCACCAGTGACGGCAGGGTATAAGTCATCACGATCTTAATCACCTCAAAGCCTATTGCCGCGAGCAGTGTTCCGCGGATCAGCGCTTTTTTGCGCGGACGATGACGCGGCAAGCGCCAGAAGATCCAGAAGAACAGCAGGTAGTTGGCGAAAATGGAAATCGCCAGCCCGATGCCGCGCCACGCAGGCTTGAGCCAGTCGATGTAATCCAGATAGAGCGCGGAGATAATCATCTGCTGCGCGGAACCGGCGACCGAGGTGATGGAGAGCGTGACGACCAGCGCCACCAGCAGACCAATCAGCGAAACAAAATCGCGGAAATACTTAACCCAAATTTTCTCTTGATCCTGAGGCTTACGCTCCCATACTTCGCGCGACTGGGCGCGAATGGCCTCGCGCAGGTTACCCATCCAGTTCACACCGGAATAGAGTGCAATCAGCAAACCGACAATACCCACCGTGGTGCGCTGCTGCACGGCAGTATTGATGGTGCTTTTTAGCGTGGTGGCGAGGGTCGGGTCACTGACGTTATTCAGGATCTTATTGAAAATATCCTGCAGCAGCGTCGGATGAGACGCGAGCACAAAACCGGCTGCCGCGAACGAGACCATCAGGATCGGGATCATCGACAAAAAGGAAAAATAGGTAATCGCTGCACCAAACTGATTTCCCATCCGGTCGTTGAAACGTTCCGCGGCGCGTATCAGGTGCGCAATCATGGGGATCTGCTGAACTCTCTCCGCCAGCGTAGTGACCGTCCCCAGCGCTTTGCTGGCTTTGCCGGGTGTGCTGGGCTCTTCGGGCCCGGTTTCCATCTTCTTGATGGGATCATAATCTAATTGTTGAGTCGGTCGTTGCGGGTTATTTTCCGGCGTCACGCGTTTTTTCCTTTTCGTTGAGCTGGATGTCATTGAATTATAGCTTGCGACTAATCCACGTAAGCTTTTGTGATTTCCGTAAGCCACTCCATAAACAGGTGTACCCGGCGGGAAAGGTTACGGCGGTGGGGGTAAATCAGGGAAACCGGCATGGGTTCAGCCCGGTATTGCGGCAGAACTTCAATCAGCTTTTTCGTGCGCAGAGAATCACGAACGCCCACGCGGGGAACCTGGATAATACCCAGCCCGGCGATGCAGGCGGCATGGTACGTCTCGGTACTGTTGACCGTTAAGACGCCGCCCGTTTTAACCCACTGGGTCGCACTGCCGTTATAAAACTCAAAGCCCTGCGGGCGCGTGCCCAGCATCGCGGCGTAGTGGATTACCGCATGTGAGGCCAAATCGTCCAGCGTTTCCGGATAACCAAACCGCGTCAGATAATCCGTGCTGGCGCAGTTGATAACCGTAAGCTTGCCCAGTGGGCGGGCGATAAGCCCGGAATCTTTCAGGGTGCCGACGCGCACCACGCAGTCAAATCCCTCGCGGATCACATCCACCAGACGATCGCTGCTGCTGAGCTCCAGTTCAATACCCGGATACTGCTGCAAAAACGCAGGCAGTTTGGGAATGACTAAATTTCGTGCAACCCCCACCGGCATATCGACGCGTAGCCGCCCGCTGATACTGGAGGGATCGTGCTGGAACATACCGTCCAGTTCATCAAGGTTCGCCAGCAGATCTTTTGCCCGTTCGTAATAGACCATGCCGTCCTGCGTGAGGCTGACGCGGCGCGTGGTGCGGTGCAGCAGCTGAGTGCCCAGGCGGTTTTCCAGCGCCTGAATCTGCCGCGACACGCTGCCTCTTGGCAGGGTCAACGTCTCCGCTGCGCGGGAAAAACTCTCCAGCTCCGCGACCCGAACAAACAACTGCATTGCGTTAATTTTATCCATCGGTAGCGCTCATTGTTGTTGTAAATGAAACAGTGAAGCGTTCTGTCACATCTTTATTGATCTTCTATCAGCTAATAAGCTCTTTCTCAATCTCCCTGACAACTGAAATGAGGTTTCTTATGACTGAACGTATCGCTTTAGTGACCGGTGGTAGCCGTGGTTTGGGTAAAAACGCGGCCCTGAAGCTGGCAGCAGAGGGAACAGGTATTGTCCTGACTTATCATCACAATCAGCAGGATGCGCTGGATGTTGTGCAAGAAATTCAGGAAAAAGGGGTAAACGCGGCGGCATTACAGCTTAACGTCGGAGATATCACCCGTTTCGAACATTTTGCTCAACAGTTGCAGGAAACCCTCCGAACCATCTGGCAGCGTGATACCTTTGATTATTTATTGAACAATGCCGGAACGGGTTTATACGCCCCCTATACCGAGACGACAGAAGCGCAGTTCGATGAGGTAATGAATGTACATTTAAAAGGGCCGTTTTTCCTGACCCAGCGCCTGCTGCCGTTGCTGAAAGATGGCGGACGGATCCTCAACGTCTCCAGCGGGCTGGCACGTTTTACACAGCCAGGCTCCGCGACCTATGCGGCCATGAAAGGGGCGATGGAAGTACTGACCCGCTATCAGGCCAAAGAGCTGGGCGCACGCGGGATCTCCGTCAATATCATCGCGCCGGGGGCAATTGAAACCGATTTTGGCGGCGGACGCGTACGCGATGACGCGCAGCTTAATCAGTTGCTTGCGTCGCAAACCGCGCTGGGGCGTGTTGGCCTGCCGGATGATATTGGTGATGCCATCGCCGCGCTGCTCAGCGACAAACTGGGCTGGATGAATGCGCAACGTATTGAAGTGTCTGGTGGGATGTTCCTGTAATACGCCTCCTTAAGGGGACGGAACCCCTTAAGGAAATCCTTAAAAGAGATGTGTCCAGATACGGGCAGATATAAAGAACGGCGATGAATTTGTAACCTCTCCGTTCATTGAGTTTTTTCTCAAATAACGCCTCTATACAATCCCCCCTCGCTATTCTCAGAGGGAGAAAAACGATGCGAGTAATCATGTTTGACAGGCAGTCGATATTTATTCATGGAGCGATAAACAGTTTGCAGACGTTAATTCCTGAAATAAATATGACAGGAACCCGTCAGGCAGATGAATTATGGGCGCAGTTGTCCGCGTCGCCATCCGCTATCGTCATGATTGACGGCGCATTAATTCAGAATGAGGGCATCAGCTTTCTGAAAGACATTATCACGCGTTTCCCTGCGATACGTGTCGTGATGGTGCTGACGAAAAAAGAGACCCGATGGGCTGAACAGATGTTTCAGCGCAACGTGAAGGCGATTATTCCCCGCAATGCCAGTCCCGAGCGGTTTGCCGCAGTGCTGGATTCGGTCTCCCGGGGGATGGTCTGTTTTCCCGGCGAATGGCTTGCGCAGCAGACGTCACACCAGGCGTTGTTATCCTTAAGCGAGCGCCAGCGTGAAGTGCTCAAGTTACTGGCCGCCGGGGAGTCGAATAAAGAGATTGGCCGCACGCTCAATATCAGTGCGGCAACGGTAAAGGCCCATCTGGAGTCACTTTTCCGGCGGCTGGATGTAAAAAATCGCACGCAGGCGGCAATGTGCTATACCCGGCTCACCGCCTGAGCGATGGCGTTTATTGGACACGGTGTGTCACTAAAACTGAACATTAACAACACCAGCGCATCGTGCTGGTGTTGCGTTAATGGCTGGGCGATATTTTCCTGAATTAACGTCTCATAAATCTGAATATCGTTATCTAACAAGCGCTCTGCTTCAGCAACGGTAATAAGACCATGGAACTTCTCCCATTGCTGAATAACGTGACCATACCCAATAACCTCAGTACCGTGCTCATCACGGTATTTTTCCAGAGACAGCCCTTGCTGTTTTTTAATTAATTCAACGGCAGCAGAAGATAGCTTCAACATGGTATTTTCCTCTTTCAGACACTACTGTAGAGGAAATACGTCACGAGACATATCCGCCAAATGGCCGTTGCTCAGCTGATATTTTCCAGATAGTCGCGCTGTAATAAACCGAATAGCCAGTCATTATGCCAGCGGCCGCCAAGGTAATAGCTCTCACGCAGCTCACCCTCCAGCCGGAAGCGGGCTTTTTCCAGCAGACGCCGGGAGGCGATATTCCCTGCCGTGACGGTGGCGGTGAGGCGGCGGATCCCCCCCTGGTGGAAGGCATAATCACAGAGTGCCTGCAGGGATTCAAAGCCGTAGCCTTTTCCCTGGGCCGCGGGGGCGAAAAGGAAACCGGCTTCGGCGCAATCCGCTTCGTGGTGTTTGTAGCCGGTCACCCCCAGCGGAGTCTGGCTGGCGTTATCGCGAACCACGAGGCAGAGCCAGTGCATGCAGCCGGGCGTCCATGGCGTCAGTCGGGAGTCGAAGGCCTCACGGATGTCCGCCACAGTGCGATCCTGCGCGACAAAGCGCATCACATCCGGGTCTTGCTGTAGCGCCAGAAAAAAGGGCCAGTCATCTTCCTGTAACGGCGAGCAGATAAGACGCGAGGTGGTTAGCTGAGGCATTCAGATTCTCCTGAAACAATATAAATGATTTTAGGACTGTCACTTTATTTCAACAGAAAGTCAGGTATGGTTAAGCGCGTATAAATAAAAAGAAAAACGGCCGTTCCGGGCCCCTTTTGGATGTCTTCGTGGTCTTTTAAGGAAAACAATGACGCTCAGCACATCACACCATAACCGCGAACAGTTTGAACACTGTCTGGCGGTCATTCGTCAGGCCTCTGTGGAAATATTGCTTCTCCTGAATGTACATGTTTCTGAGGGAAAAGATCCACGCTGGTTTCTGGAGCAGCTGGATAGCGCGCGTTTAGGCCTGGGAGGATGGGGGGCCGTGGCGAAGAAGCTCAACCTGAACGATGCCGAGATGTCAGAATTTACCCTGCAACTGCGCCTGTTGCAGCAGCGCGTACCGCAGTATGAAAGCGGGCAGGATGTCAGTGAAAATCAGCTTATTGCGGCAATGCGGTTTGTCACCGCGCTGGAACATCTTCGTCTGCAACAGCCTCTTCTCACCTACAGTACCGAGCTGGCGCCGGGCAGCGATCTTGAACAGCAGCAGGCGCACAAGCAGGTGCGTGCAATTGAACTGATGATTAAAGGGCTTATCCAGCAGGCGTGGCCCGATCAGGTCCGTCTGAACAACCACCTGAAGACCCTCTTTAACGCTGACCGCGTGCGGCGCTGGCTGAAGCTTGGCGACATCAACGATGTGCTAAGCGGCATGATGTTCAGCGAGCTGGCCCAGATGCTGGTGGATAAAAAAGAGTACAGCCGCTACTACGCGTCGCTGTTCAGCGATCCGTCCATGCTGACGCTGCTGGTGGAGCCGCGCAAAACGCTGCAAACCTTCCTTGATGACATCCGCCAGATCCGCAACAACCTTACCGTTCAGAAAGCGTTAACCTCGGCGCAAATCCAGCTACTCGACAACTACTACACCCAAATCACCCGGCCCGTTCAGCGTGCGTTTGAAGAGGGGCGAACCCGCGTCAACCCGGCCGGGATAATGGCGGTGGATGCCAGCGAACTGCACGCTTTCTGGGAAAAAGCACAGAAAAGGGATCGGGTCACCGGCGGGGATCTGTTTGAAGTACGTGACACCATCGAAAAACCGACCCAGCGCGCCCCGCGCACGCCAGAACAACGCGAGCAGCTCATCTCCGGCGTGTTATGGGGCGCAGTGGGCGTGATGGTCATTGCGATTGTTGTGGGAGGATTCTGGCTGGTGACCAGCAGCGCGCCAGCAGAGACCGCGGTGGCCGCCACCGAAACGCCTGCGCCGCAGGAGATGCGGGAAACGCCCTCCTCGCGTGAGACGCTGACGCGCATGGGCATTACCTGGGACGAGAATAATTTCCGCTCGGCCATCAACCGCAACGACACCCGCATTGCGCAGCTCTTTTTGCAGGGTGGAATGGACTGGAAGCTCTCATGGACGGAAGAGGCGATGTCATCCAACCATGACGACGTGCTGGAGCTGATGTTGCGCTACCGACAGCACATGGTGGAAGAGAAGCCGTGCCGCCGGTTTATCAATACGCTCACCCATGCCATGGCGAATGGCGAATCGCTGACATCCCTGCGTAAACAGTACCTGAAAGCGTTTTGTACCGTCCCGGCCGTGGTGAAACGCCAGCAGCACGATTTGGATATGGCGACGCGCCGCGCCGAGTCACAGCCGAATGCCAGCACAAAAAAATGGCAGGCTATTCAGTCTGCCATTTATGAGGTGATCCGCTGATCGTAACGCCCTCTCCCGGTGGGAGAGGGCGGGGTGAGGGCACCAGACCGCACCCCACTCAAGGCTCCCCATACAACCCAATCAACCGCCGCACCACGCCATTCGTCCAGCCAAAGCCATCCTGCAATGGATACTCACCGCCGCCCCCTTCGCGTGGGGTACTGCTGGCGATGTGATACTTCTCAATCAGCTTATGGTGAGTCTTATAAAAATGATTCACCGTGTGCAGCCAACTCCAGGCGATCTCATCGCCCAGCGAGTCGTTGCCGTACTGCTTGAAGCCCTGAATGGCCATCCACTGCAGCGGTGCCCAGCCATTGGGTTTATCCCACTGCTCGCCGGTTTCGTACTCAGTCGCCAGGATACCGCCCGGAGTGAGCAGACGTGATTTAACCGCATCAGACAAGCGTTCTGCCTGCTCATGGGTCGCCATTCCGACATACAGCGGCACAATGCTCGCCGCAGAGAACAGCGCCATATTTTCCCGACGCCAGTCGTAATCGCGGTAGCAGCCATTCTCTTCATCCCACAGGTAGCGGTTCACCGCTGCCCGGCGATCGCTGGCTTTCTGGCGGAACAGGTCAGCCGTCTCCTTATCTCCTTTCGACGCCGAGATATTGGCGATAGCGCTTTCCAGCTTGAACAGGAAGGCGTTCAGGTCGATAGGGATAAACTGCGTGGTGCGAATGCTGGCCAGTCGGCCCGGTTCGCGCAGCCAGCGGGAGGAGTAATCCCAGCCGGAGGCCGCCCCTGCACGCAGATCGCGATACACCTCATTGGGTGGTCGACCGGAATGGCGGGCCGTCTCCACGTCCTCAATCCACGATTCGTCGCGCGGAGTGTCACGGTCATCCCAGTAGCGGTTCAGCAATGAGCCATCCGGCATACGCACCGCGCTGCGATAGGCCTGATTCAGCAGTAGCGACTCCGCGCCGTCCATCCAGAAGGCGTGCTCCATTTTGAGGTGCTCAAGGTAGCGCTTCGCACCGCGCACCCCGTCCTCTTCAAACAGCTCAACCATCAGGGCAAAGACCGGCGGCTGGGAGCGGCTGAGGTAGTAGGTTCGGTTGCCGTTCGGGATATGACCGTAACGCTCGATCAGCCACGCGAAGTTATCCGCCATACACTTCAGCAGATCGTTACGGCCGCTCTCGGCCAGCCCCAGCATCGAGAAGTAGGAATCCCAGTAGTAGGTCTCACTGAATCGTCCGCCGGGGACGATATAGGCCTGCGGCAGGGCCAGCAGGGAAGACCAGGGGATATGGTCCTGCGGCTCGCGCGTCAGCACGGGCCACAGGCTGTCGATATGCTCTTTAAGCGACAGCCCCGGGTCGGACACATACTCTGTGCTATAGGTCTCGGGCAGCCAGAAGTGATTCTCCACGAACTGGCGCAGGTCGAAATCCCGGTGGCGTCGCACCTTACGATAGCGGATCAAAATATCCAGCGGATCCATCTTCGGCGCGCAGTCGGGAAAGGTTTTGCTATCCGCAAACAGCCTTGTTGACTGCACATGTTCGAACAGCTCAAGGTAACGGTCAGCGGGGGTCAGGGCATCGGAGGCGGGTAGCCCCTCGATCATTTCTGGCTCCGGCTCCGCCTCAATCATCTCATCCAGTTTCAACTCGCAGGGATCGGTCTCGTAGCGCAGCTCTTCTGCGATCTCGAACGCGATGTTCTCGTTAGCCTGTAGTTTCTGGTTGAACATAATGATAAGGACCTCCGGTTAGGTGTTCTTGAAGACAGGTTTATCCGGGCGTCTTATAAGCGTAGACATTCGCTTCGGTAGATGGGGAGGAATATGTGCGGTAGATCACTCTTTTCGGAGCATTCGTTTTGCAACGATTTGTGAATGTAAAAAAGAATGCCCCTCAGTGGAGGGGCATCAGGACTAGCGCATGGTCACAAACTCTTCGGCCGCGGTCGGGTGGATCGCCACGGTATTATCGAAGTCTTTCTTCGTCGCGCCCATCTTCAGCGCCACCGCAAAGCCCTGCAGGATCTCGTCCATGCCAAAGCCAATGCCGTGGATACCGACAATCTTCTCTTCCGGACCCACGCAGACCAGCTTCATGCGGCACGGCTGACGGTGCGAGGTGACGGCGGTATACATTGCGGTAAACGCAGATTTATACACTTTCACCTGATCGTCGCCATACTGCTCGCGCGCCTGCGGCTCGGTTAAACCGACGGTGCCGATAGGCGGGTGGCTGAAGACCACGGTCGGGATGTTGCTGTAATCCAGGTGCTCGTCCGGCTTGTTGTTGAACAGACGTTCGGAAAGGCGACGCCCCGCCGCAACGGCCACCGGGGTCAGTTCAACGGCACCGGTGTTATCGCCCACCGCGTAAATGCCCGGTACGCTGGTGTTCTGGAATTTATCGACGACGATATAGCCTTTTTCATCGGTTTTCACGCCGGTTACGGCCAGGTTGAAGTTGTCATTCGCCGGTTCACGGCCAATCGCCCAGATCAGGCAGTCGACGGTCTGGCTGCGGCCATCTTCCAGCTCCAGGGTCAGGCTGCCGTCTGCATTTTTAATCACCGCTTTTGGCACGGCGTTGGTATGCAGGGTTGGACCTTCGGTATTCATCACTTCTACTAAGGTGTCGACGATCAGCGGATCAAAGCTGCGCAGCGGCGCATGTTTACGCACGAACAGGTGCGCTTCAGCGCCCAGACCGTTAATCACACCGGCCAGTTCGACCGCGATATAACCCGCGCCCACCACCGCAACGCGCTTTGGCAGGGCTGGCAGCTCGAAGAAACCGTCGGAGTCGATGCCGTATTCGGCACCCGGGATGTTCGGGTGGCTCGGACGGCCGCCGGTAGCGATCAGGATATGATCGGCAGTGATCGTCTCCCCGTTCACTTCGATCGTTTTCGCGTCCACAAAGCGGGCGAAGCCGTGGATCACATCTACGTTGTTCTTACCCAGCACGTTATCGTACGAGGTGTGAATGCGGTCGATGTAGGCGGTACGGCTGGCGATCAGCTTCTCCCAGTCGAAGTGGTTGATCGTGGTGTCAAAGCCGTAGTCCGGGCCATACATATGGATGGCTTCACGGATTTGCGCCGCATGCCACATCACCTTTTTCGGTACACAACCCACGTTGACGCAGGTGCCGCCCAGCGCTTTGGCTTCAATCAGCGCACACTTCTGGCCATACATGGCCGCACGGTTGATGGAGGCGATGCCGCCGCTACCGCCGCCGATTGCGATGTAGTCATAATGCTTAGTCATAGCTTTTATCCTTAATCGTGAATTGCCGCGATTGTATACCTGAAATCAATAGTTTCCACCGATGGCTGCGATTACTCTGGCACGATCCAGCTGACGGTGGCGTGACCTGTCCCGGCAGGTACCAGCGTTTTATGCAGCCATGGCAGAACGTTGTTCATCTGCGCTTCGAGCTTCCATGGCGGGTTAATGACAATCATGCCGGAGGCGGTCATGCCGCGCTGGTCGCTGTCCGGACGGACGGCCAGCTCAATCTGCAGGATTTTGCGGATGCCGGTCGCTTCCAGATCTTTGATCATGCGCTTGATCTGCGCGCGCAGGACCACCGGGTACCACAGGGCGTAGGTGCCGGTCGCAAAACGTTTGTAACCTTCGTTAATGCCGGTGACCACCGCCTGATAGTCGGTTTTGATTTCGTATGGCGGGTCGATCAGCACCAGGCCGCGACGGGAGACCGGCGGCAGTTTGGCTTTCAGCTGCAGGTAGCCATCGGCTTTGTCCACGCGGGCGCGGCTGTCTTTCTGAAACTCAGAACGCAGCAGCGGGAAATCGCTTGGGTGCAGCTCGGTCAACTGCAGGCTGTCCTGCTCACGCAGCAGCTGACGGGCAATCAATGGCGAGCCCGGATAGTAGCGCAACTGGCCGTTGCGGTTGAAATGATTCACCACACCAATGTACGGTTCCAGTTCGGCAGGCAGATCGTCCTGCTGCCAGATACGGGCGATCCCTTCCAGATATTCACCGGTACGCTCGGCGTGTTCACCGCTCAGCTGATAGCGGCCCGCGCCCGCGTGGGTGTCCAGATAGAGAAACGGCTTCTCTTTCTCTTTGAGTGATTCGATGATCAGGCTCTGAACGGTGTGTTTGAGGACGTCGGCGTGGTTGCCTGCGTGAAAGCTGTGGCGATAACTGAGCATGGATGAATGTGTTCCGGGTAGTCAACGTAGGCCCGATAAGCGTAGCGCCATCGGGCAAAAATAGAGCGTATCGCCACAGTATACAGAAAAGTTTCCACGGCCGCGAAAGCGCAACGCCCGGCATTGAAATCCTCTACACTTAACCCCATTACTGAACCATATGCACAGCGCCGGATGCGCGCTTCATTCATCAAATTCAACAGGACAGCGTTTATGACCAATCCATTACTGACGCCTTTTTCGTTGCCACCGTTTTCTAAAATCCTCCCTGAGCATGTGGTTCCAGCCGTTACGCAAGCGCTGGACAACTGCCGCGCGGCGGTAGAAAGCGTGGTCGCGCAGGGCGGGCCGTACACCTGGGAAAATCTGTGTCAGCCGCTGGCCGAAGTGGATGACGTGCTGGGGCGTATCTTCTCCCCGGTAAGCCACCTCAACTCGGTAAAAAACAGCCCGGAGCTGCGTGAAGCCTACGAACAAACCCTGCCGCTGCTCTCCGAGTACAGCACCTGGGTCGGCCAGCACGAAGGGCTCTACAAGGCGTATCGCGATCTGCGCGACGGCGACCACTATGCCGAACTGAACACCGCGCAGAAAAAATCCGTCGATAACGCCCTGCGTGATTTCGAGCTTTCCGGGATTGGCCTGCCAAAAGAGAAGCAGGTTCGCTACGGCGAAATCGCGGCGCGCCTGTCTGAGCTGGGTAACCAGTACAGCAACAACGTGCTCGACGCCACCATGGGCTGGACGAAGCTGATTACCGACGAAGCAGAGCTGGCGGGTATGCCGGAAAGCGCACTGGCGGCGGCAAAAGCCCAGGCCGAAGCGAAAGAGCAGGAAGGTTTCCTGTTAACGCTGGATATCCCAAGCTATCTGCCGGTGATGACCTACTGCGACAACCAGGCATTGCGTGAAGAGATGTACCGCGCCTACAGCACCCGCGCCTCCGATCAGGGGCCGAATGCCGGTAAGTGGGATAACAGCCCGGTGATGGCGGAAATCCTTGCCCTGCGTCACGAGCTGGCACAGCTGCTGGGCTTTGACAGCTACGCGGACAAATCCCTCGCCACCAAAATGGCCGAGAACCCGCAGCAGGTGCTCGATTTCCTGACCGATCTGGCGAAACGCGCCCGTCCTCAGGGTGAAAAAGAGCTGGCCCAGCTGCGCGCCTTCGCCAAAGCGGAGTTCGGCGTGGATGAGCTGCAGCCGTGGGACATCGCGTATTACGGCGAAAAACAGAAGCAGCACCTCTACAGCATCAGCGACGAGCAGCTGCGCCCGTACTTCCCGGAAAACAAAGCCGTTAACGGCCTGTTCGAAGTGGTGAAACGCATCTACGGCATCACCGCCAAAGAGCGTACTGATATCGACGTCTGGCACCCGGACGTGCGCTTCTTCGAATTGTATGACGAGAAAAACGAACTGCGCGGCAGCTTCTACCTCGATCTCTACGCGCGTGAGAACAAGCGCGGCGGGGCGTGGATGGATGACTGCGTTGGCCAGATGCGTAAAGCCGACGGTTCCCTGCAGAAGCCGGTCGCTTACCTGACCTGTAACTTCAACCGCCCGGTCAACGGCAAGCCGGCGCTGTTCACCCACGACGAAGTGATCACCCTGTTCCATGAGTTCGGTCACGGTCTACACCATATGCTGACCCGCATTGAAACTGCAGGCGTGGCCGGTATCAGCGGTGTGCCGTGGGATGCGGTCGAGCTGCCGAGCCAGTTTATGGAAAACTGGTGCTGGGAGCCGGACGCGCTGGCGTTTATCTCCGGCCACTACGAGACCGGTGAACCACTGCCGAAAGAACTGCTGGATAAAATGCTGGCAGCCAAGAACTACCAGGCGGCAATGTTTATTCTGCGCCAGCTGGAGTTCGGCCTGTTCGACTTCCGCCTGCACGCCGAGTTTAGCCCGGAGCAGGGGGCAAAAATCCTCGAAACCCTGGCTGAGATTAAAAAGCAGGTCGCGGTTATTCCAGGGCCAACCTGGGGTCGCTTCCCGCACGCGTTCAGCCACATCTTCGCGGGCGGCTATGCGGCAGGTTATTACAGCTACCTGTGGGCCGATGTCCTGGCGGCGGATGCTTTCTCTCGCTTCGAAGAAGAGGGGATTTTCAACCGTGAAACCGGTCAGTCGTTCCTCGATAACATCCTGACCCGCGGCGGCTCAGAAGAGCCGATGGAGCTGTTCAAACGCTTCCGTGGCCGCGAGCCGCAGCTGGATGCGATGCTTGAGCATTACGGGATCAAAGGCTGATTGCTACGTGAAGATCTGCTTAGTGGATGAAACAGGCGCCGGAGACGGCGCCTTATCTGTTCTGGCCGCCCGTTGGGGGCTGGAGCACGATGAAGAAAACCTGATGGCGCTGGTGATGACGCCAGAACATCTCGAATTACGTAAACGCGACGAACCGAAACTCGGCGGGATTTTTGTCGATTTTGTCGGGGGCGCGATGGCGCACCGGCGCAAGTTTGGCGGCGGCCGCGGTGAGGCTGTTGCCAAAGCCGTCGGCATCAAAGGGAGCTATCTTCCGGATGTGGTGGATGCCACGGCGGGGCTGGGGCGCGATGCGTTTGTGCTGGCGTCTGTCGGCTGCCGCGTGCGGATGCTGGAGCGCAACCCGGTGGTGGCCGCACTGCTGGATGACGGCCTGACCCGTGGCTACGCGGACCTGGAAATCGGCCCGTGGTTGCAGGAACGTTTACAGCTGATCCACGCCTCCAGCCTGACGGCGTTGACCGATATCACCCCGCGCCCGCAGGTGGTCTATCTCGATCCGATGTTCCCGCATAAGCAGAAAAGCGCGCTGGTGAAAAAAGAGATGCGGGTGTTTCAGTCGCTGGTGGGGCCAGATCTGGATGCGGACGGCCTGCTTGAGCCTGCCCGTCAGCTTGCAACGAAGCGGGTGGTGGTGAAACGCCCGGATTACGCGCCGCCGCTGGCGGACGTTGCGACGACCAACGCGGTGACCACCAAAGGGCACCGGTTTGATATTTATTCGGGTACGCCGGAATAAAAAAGCCGGGTGGCGGCTTCGCCTTACCCGGGCTACGTTCAGTGCCATTTGTAGGCCCGGTAAGCGTTAGCGCCACCGGGCTTTTTTGCACTTACTCGTCTTCTTCGTCACGCAGCGGAACAATCAGCATATCCACGTGAACGGTGTTGATCAGCTGACGCGCTGAGGACATCAGCTTGCTCCAGAAGTCCTGGTGATGACCGCAAACCACCAGGTCCATATCGTATTTCTTAATCGCATCGACCAGCACCTGGCCCAGATCGCCGCTACCGCTTAAGGTTTCAGTGATCGGGTAACCTGCGTTGGTGGACAGCTCGCTCAGGGCGTGGTGTGTCTCTTCGGAGATGCGTTTTTGCATATCGCCGAGATTCACGTCGATCAGACCGGTATAAAGGTCGGAGTAATTCACATCAACGTGAATCAGCGAAACTTTCGCGTTGTAAGGGCGTGCCATGGATACTGCTTTATCAACCAGCACTTTGCTCTCCGGGGAGAGGTCTACCGCGATGAGAATGTGTTTGTAAGCCATAGTGTTACTCCTTCCTTAAGTTATCGATGACTAAACAGAAAGCCGTCGTCTGATGCTTTCATTACGGCCCAGTTAAACATATTTTTCAAGCTTTGGTGTTGATAACGATTAACCTTGTGGCAAAAAAATTAACGGATCTCCTACACTATTTAATGAACCGTTCGGATATTAAAACGCGAACCGGATCGACTTTTGGTCATTCTTTCACTGAACTGTCTGTCAGGGCATTGGGGTGCGGTAGCTCAGAAGCCTTGCTTCGTGGGCGGACGCCGGGGAGGATGTATGATTAGCACCGTCGCATTGTTTTGGGCGTTATGCGTAGTTTGCATAGTGAATATGGCGCGCTACTTCTCATCGTTACGTGCGCTGTTAGTGGTACTTCGTGGTTGCGATCCGTTGCTTTATCAGTATGTGGACGGTGGAGGGTTCTTCACCTCGCATGGACAGCCCAGCAAACAGATGCGCCTGGTCGGGTATATCTACTACCAGCGCTACCGGGATCATCACGATGAAGAGTTTATCCGCCGCTGCGAGCGCCTGCGTCGCCAGTTCATTTTGACCAGCGCCCTGTGTGGCCTGGTCGTCGTCAGTATGATTGCCTTAATGATTTGGCACTGAGCATAAAAAAAGCGGGTCAGTTTCCTGACCCGCTTTTTTGTCGCCTTCAGCCAATTAAATCAGCTTCAGCGCAATCCAGTACAACCCACCCGAGAGCAGGATAGACGCCGGAAGCGTAAACACCCAGGCCATCAGAATGTTGGTCACGGTTTTGCGTTGCAGACCGCCGCCATCAACAATCATGGTACCTGCCACGGACGAAGAGAGTACGTGGGTGGTGGAGACCGGCATACCGGTGTAGCTTGCCAGACCGATAGAGACCGCCGCCGTCATCTGCGCGGACATGCCCTGCGCATAGGTCATGCCTTTCTTACCGATCTTCTCGCCGATGGTGGTTGCCACACGACGCCAGCCAATCATCGTACCGATACCCAGTGCCAGCGCGACAGCCATGATGATCCAGATTGGCGCGTACTCAATGGTGTTGAGCATATCGCTTTTCAGTTTCTTCAGCAGACGCTTGTCGTCAGCATTCACGTCTGGCAGCTTCGCGACTTTGTCGGTCACGTCAGAGATGCAGAGCATAATGCGACGCAGCTGACCACGTTGCTCAACGGCCAGTTTGTCGTAGCTTTCGATATCGCCCAGCATGCCTTTCGCACGTTCCAGCGCGTTAATCGCGTTTGCCGGGTGGCAGTGGAACTCGCCCGGCGCGGTGGTCGCACCCGCTTCAGGAGACGGGATCAGCTGGTCAACGCCGGTCGCTTTTTTCAGCAGTTCAGGATGCTGCTGGAAATAGGTTTCAACGTTATTGACCGCATCACGGGTACGGGTGATTTCATAACCGGAGGCATTCATGTTAACCACGAAGCCCGCCGGTGCAACGCCAATCAGAACCAGCATCACCAGACCGATGCCTTTCTGCCCGTCGTTCGCGCCGTGAGAGAAGGCCACGCCGATGGCGGAAATGATCAGGGCGATACGCGTCCAGAATGGTGGCTTTTTCTTGCCGTCTTTCTTCTCACGCTCTGCTGGCGTCAGGTGGATACGCGCACGTTTTTTCGTGTTGCTCCAGTAGCGACGCAGGATGAAAATCAATCCACCCGCAACCACCAGACCGACGATAGGGGAGATGATCAGAGAACCGAAAATACCCAGTACTTTAGGCAGGTTAAGCGCATCAACAACCGAGGTACCGGTCATCAGGGCGTTGGTTAACCCGATACCGATAATGGCACCGATGAGGGTGTGAGAACTGGATGCAGGCAGGCCGAAATACCAGGTACCGAGGTTCCAGATAATTGCAGCAAGCAGCATTGAGAACACCATAGCGAGGCCATGGCCAGAACTTACGTTAAGCAGCAGATCCGTTGGCAGCATATGCACAATGGCATACGCAACGCTCAGTCCGCCCAGAAGGACACCAAAAAAGTTAAATACCGCCGCCATAACGACCGCCAGTTGCGATCGCATTGCGCGAGTGTAGATAACCGTTGCTACTGCGTTTGCAGTGTCGTGGAAGCCGTTGATCGCTTCGTAAAACAGTACAAAAACCAGAGCAAGCAATAATAAAAGCCCGGTATGTAAATCCAGGCCGGCAAACAAATGTAGCATAGGACGTTACGCCATTTTGAGGACATGAACGCGGCGCATTATCCAGGACAAATGCGCGGCGGGCAAAGTGAAATATAGACTTTTTTTGACATACCACCTGATTTGGGAAAAGTGCCTGAAAGGATATTCTTTAAATTTCAATGAAATGGCTTTGTAATATCTTTTTACGCTGGTGTGACCACAGAGGAAACTTTACAATCCGCGGCAGTGAACAACGAGGGTTTTGACGTGGAAAGGTTTGATGCCGTGGTAATTGGCGCCGGTGCGGCGGGTATGTTTTGTGCGGCGATGGCCGGACAGGCGGGTCGTCGCGTGCTGCTGCTGGATAACGGTAAAAAGCCTGGGCGCAAGATCCTGATGTCTGGCGGCGGGCGCTGCAACTTTACGAACCTGTATGTCGAACCTGCGGCCTATCTGAGCCAGAACCGCCATTTTTGTAAATCTGCGCTGGCGCGTTATACCCAGTGGGATTTTATCGATCTTGTGGGTAAGCACGGTATCGCGTGGCATGAGAAGACGTTGGGGCAGCTGTTCTGCGACGACTCCGCGCAGCAGATTGTCGATATGCTGGTGGCCGAGTGCGAGAAGGGCGGCGTGGTAATGCGCCTGCGTACGGAGGTGCTGGACGTATCCCGCGACGAGCAGGGCTATACGCTGCAGCTCAACGGCGAAAGCGTCAGCGCCGATAGCCTGGTCATTGCCAGCGGCGGTCTGTCGATGCCGGGGCTGGGCGCCTCGCCGTTCGGCTACAAAATTGCCGAGCAGTTTGGCCTGAAAGTGCTGCCAACGCGTGCGGGACTGGTTCCTTTTACTCTGCACAAACCGCTTCTGGAACAGCTTCAGACGCTTTCTGGCGTTTCTGTTCCTTCCGTTATTACCGCCGAAGACGGAACGGTGTTCCGCGAAAACTTGCTCTTTACCCACCGCGGCCTCTCCGGCCCGGCGGTGCTGCAAATCTCCAGCTACTGGCAGCCGGGCGAGTTCGTCACGGTTAACCTGCTGCCGGAGTGCGATCTGGATGCGTTCCTCAATGAACAGCGTGCGGCGCACCCGAATCAGAGCCTGAAAAATACCCTCGCGATGCAGTTGCCGAAGCGTCTGGTGGAGTGTTTGCAGGGGTTAGGGCAGATCCCGGATGTTTCCCTTAAGCAGCTTAACAGCCGCGAGCAGGAGACGCTGGTAGAGACCCTGAAAAACTGGCGCGTGCAGCCCAACGGCACCGAAGGCTACCGCACAGCGGAGGTCACGCTGGGCGGTGTCGACACGAATGAGCTCTCCTCTCGCACGATGGAGGCACGCAACGTGCCGGGCCTCTACTTCATCGGTGAAGTGATGGATGTGACCGGCTGGCTCGGCGGGTATAACTTCCAGTGGGCGTGGGCCAGTGCCTGGGCGTGTGCGCAGGCGCTGGCAGAGAAGCCCTGAGGGAGTTCATTTTGGATTAGCGGCTCGCGGTAAGCGTTGTTTCTTCAGCTTCACTTACAACGTCTACAATATTGCTGGCCGCCGCGGTGCCCATTTTGATATACGATGCTGCGCTGACGCCGCCAATATGCGGAGAGATAATGACGTTCTCGACCCCCTGCCAGAGGTGCGGAGCGGTCAGTGGTTCGCTGGTAAAGCTGTCCAGCCCCGCGCTGTGCAAGGTTCGATTCTCTAGCGCCGCGAGCAATGACCCATCGTCAATCAAGCCGCCGCGTGCCGTATTCACCAGAATAGCGTTTGGCTTAACGTATGCGAGCGTTTTCGTATTGATCATGCCCCGATTATCGTCGGTGAGCGGACAATGCAAAGAAATCACATCGGAACGGGAAAGTAGGTCGGTCAGAGTATCAGTACGCTCGCATATGGAAGGCATTGATTGAGCATAGGGATCGTAAGCAAGAACCCGCATACCAAAGACGTGACCGATCTGTGCTACCCGTGAGCCAATAGCCCCCAGCCCGATCAGTCCCAGCGTGAGTCCTTCCAGTTCGATGGATTTATGCGTGGCTTTATCCCAGTGCCCCTGGCGCAGTCGCGTATCCAGCGACACCACCGATTTGGCGCAGGCGAGAATTAATGCCCAGGTGTGTTCAGCCACCGCCGCCGCGTTAGCTCCCGGTGCAGAGCGGACGGCGATATTACGCTCAGCCGCTGCCGCCTGGTCTATCACATCGATCCCGCTTCCGTGCTTGGAAATAACCTGCAGGGCTGGTGCTGCATCCATGATTTTCGCGCTAATCTTGCCGTAACGTACCAGTATTGCCACCGGATTATGCTGTTCACACAGTGCAATCAGCTCATCCTCCGTGGGCTGACGACCCGCAAACACCACCTCAAAGTCGTGCAATATCGCCATGGCCTGCTCTGCCAGGTCGCTCCCGGTTACCAGGACTACCTTCTTATTTGCCATTACAGCGTCTCCCCGTCTGCCAGCATGCCCGCCTTACGCAGCGCGTCATTGAGCCAGTGTGGGCGTAAATCGCCCTCACGGATAGCAGCAAGACGTTTGGTCTCCATCTCCAGCTTCCCTTTTGCCAGACTGATAATCTGCTTAACTTCCTCGCGTGGGATCACCACCACGCCGTCGATATCGGCCACTACCAAATCTCCGGCATGCACTGTCGCCCCGGCAACGGAAATGGGATGGTTCACCCGGCCAGAAATGGACTTTGTCGGGCCGCAGGGATTCAGACCAGCAGAGAAAACGGGATAGTTACCCTTGCTCAGTGTGTCGGCGTCACGTACCGCTCCGTCGATAATGATCCCTGCAATACCGCTCGCCTGAGCCTGGGTGGCCATGATTTCACCCAGTAGCGCGCAGCTCAGATCGCCTTTTCCATCGACAACCAGGACATCGCCGGGCTGGGCAACGGCCATCGCGGCATGAATGGCAAGATTATCTCCCGGACGCACCTCAACGGTAACAGCCGGACCCGCAACGGACATGTGCGATGCCAACGGTTTGATTCGTCCATGCAGCGTACCGCGGCGCCCGGCGACATCCGCCAGTATGGCTGCCTGATATTCGGCGGCCTGGCGTACCTCTTCAGCCGATACGCGTTCGAACTGGCGGTTTATCAATGATTTTTCAGAAACGGACATGACTCTCTCCATATTGTTTTACTGTGTACAATGCAGGTGTACAATACAAAACAACTATAGCGGTGTTGCTTTCCTTTTAGCCAGACCTGAGAAGGGGTTTGTGATGTAAACACGAAGTGACTCACAAAATTTGAGGTACACTCTCTGCCGGGCTGAAAAGGAGATAATGATGGGGAATGAAGGCGTTGTAGCGGTTGAGAAGGCGCTGGCTTTACTGGATTGCTTCCGTCCTGGCGATGAAAGCCTGACGTTAACCGCCCTGGCGCAGCTATCGGGTTACCACAAAACCACGGTTTACCGCTTAATGAACTCTCTTGAACGGATGAACTATGTCGTCAGACATGATGACGGCAATTATGCGCTTGGTCCTCGTCTGCTTTATCTCGGTAAGCTTTATGAACAGTCTTTCCATCTTTCCCGGGTGGTGCAGCCTGAACTTCAGGCCTTATCCCTGGCTTCCCAGGAGAGCGCCAGCTGGTATGTATTAGAAGGCGGACAACGTCTGTGCCTGTTTCGGGCAGAAGCCTCACATGGGCTCCGTCACAGCAATCTCCCCGGCACTCAGTTCCCGCTGGATGATTCTGCTATCAGTAAGGTTCTACGCCATTGGGGCCTCAATGAGCCCCTGCCGGGCGGTGAGCCTGCGCTTCCGCTCTACACGGCAGGTGCCCGCGATCCCCATACCGCGGCGTTTGCGATGCCCGTCTTCGGCGTTCATGACAAACTGATTGCGGCGCTGGCATTGACCGGCCCCATCTCGCGACTGACGGAAGATCGCAGGGAGCAAGGTATTCGTCAGTTGATGCACGACACCGCCAGCCGCCTGTCACAGAAAATGGGGGCCAGCAAGCCCTTCTGTCAGCAGTTCTACGGGGAAACGAGCGATACAGCGGAAGAAAACGGTTAACGAAAAGCGGGACATGCGTCCCGCTTTTGTCATCACTAATGCGTGACCTGTTTTTCGTGTAGCTGAGCGTTACGGGCCTGTCGTCCCATAATGAGAACTGCGATACCTCCCGCCACACACAGCGTGGCCAGCGGAAGCATAGCCAGCGTGTAGCTGCCCGTCCGCTCATTGATAATACCGTATGCATTGACCATGACCGCGCCGCCGATCAGGTTAGCAATAGCGCCAATCGCAGCCAGCCCTGCAGCCGCTGAGGTACTGCTCATCCAACTGGATGCCAGCGCCCAGAAAGGCCCTTTCATGGAATACGCACCTATCAACATGATGCTGAGGATCACGATAGTCGTCGGCAGCGACACGCTCACAAATGCAGCGAACACGCCTGCGGCAATCATGAACAGTGTCAGTGCGGTGTGCCAGCGGCGCTCGTTGGTACGATCCGAGTTTCGCCCCCAAATAATCATGAGAACGGATGCCAGACCGTAAGGGATAGCGTTCAGCAGGCCTGTTTCCAGGTTATCGAGGTGGAAGGATTTAAGCAGTTGAGGAGACCAGACGCTGATGGTGGTGCCTGCAGACGATGCGCCCGCGTAAATGAGTGCCATCAGCCAGATTTGGCGATGCTTCAAAAGCTGCCACGTCGTTTGATGTCCAATGTTCTTTTGCTGATTACGCTCGCTCTCCAGCGTGGTTTCCAGCCATTGTTTCTGCTCACTGCTGAGCCAGTTCGCCTGATGAGGACGATCGCGAAGAATAAACCAGGCGGCAATGCCCAGCAGTACGGCGGGTAAGCCTTCAATAATAAACAGCAGATGCCAGCCGCGAAGACCCAACCAGCCATCCATTGACAGAATCAGCCCGGAGAGTGGGGAGCCGATGAAGTTGGCGAGCGGGATGGCAACCATAAATGACGCAATAATGCGTGCGCGGTAGCGGGAAGGGATCCACCAGGTCAGATAAAGCACGACGCCCGGGAAAAAGCCCGCTTCAGCAGCGCCGAGCAGAAAACGTACGATATAGAGCGACGTAGTGTTCTGAACCAATGACATACACATTGAAACGACGCCCCAGCTGATCATAATGCGCGGGATCCACAGTCGTGCGCCGACTTTTTGCATCGCCAGATTGCTTGGAACTTCAAACAAAAAATAGGCCACAAAGTAGAGACTGCTGGCGAAACCAAATGCCGCTTTGCTAAGACCGAGATCCTCATTCATCTGCAGCGATGCCATGCCGATGTTCCCGCGATCGATAATGGAGATCAGATAGCTGACGATGAGAAACGGGAGGATACGCCAGATCACCTTCCGCATCGTCTCCTTTTCTATCCCCTCACTGGTGGTAGCGCCATAACGCGTTTGTTCTGTCATTGTGTCCTCGCAGGGTCTGTTCTTGGTTTTATCAGGTACAACTCAGTTTTATTTAACAAAACCACTATAGCGACGTTGCGTTATTTTTATCCAGTGAATGGAAGGTTTAAATTATGTAAATAAGAGGTGACTCACATATCAGGCGCGTTACGCAAAGCGCCTAAACGGCAGATGCGTCACCCCACGTTGTGAGGTAAAGTACACGCCTTGCGCAGCCACAGAGCTGCGGTTTGAAGGGGGGAACCGTTGTAAAACCGTTCCATCTTTTTCTCTGCTGGCATATGCCAGTCTGCATGGTTTTTGTGTTTTGCCTCTACAAAAGGGTTGTGTATGTCTGCTGCTCATCTCGGTTTCCCGACGGAAACCGTTGTTGTCTTTGTGGTGATGGCTGTCGGGGCGATGTTTATCGACCTCTTCATGCACCGTCACGATAAGCCTGTCTCGCTGAAAAGTGCCGCAATGTGGTCCGTTTTCTGGTTCTCGATGGCGATGGCGTTTGCCGGGTTCCTGTATGTTCACCACGGTGCCGAGATGGCGAGCCTGTTCCTCACCGGCTACGCGCTGGAAGAGGTGCTCTCGGTCGATAACCTGTTTGTGATGATGGCGATTTTTGCCTGGTTCGGCGTGCCGGATAAGTACCGTCACCGCGTACTCTACTGGGGTGTGCTGGGGGCGATTGTCTTCCGCGGTATCTTCGTGGCCATTGGGACCAGCCTGCTGAGTCTGGGGCCGTACGTGGAGGTTATTTTTGCGCTGGTCGTTGGCTGGACGGCGGTAATGATGCTCAGGCGTAACGAAGAGAGCGACGAGGTTGAAGATTACTCCGGACACCTGGCCTATCGCCTGGTAAAACGCTTCTATCCTGTCTGGCCGAAAATCAGCAGCCACGCCTTTATTCTGACCCAGAAAGAGGTGGATGCGGAGCTGGAAAAACCAGAAAACCAGGACGTAATGGTTGGGCGCGTCAAAAAAGCGAAACGTTACGCGACGCCATTAT
Organism: Enterobacter sp. T1-1; assembly: GCF_000710795.1. Lineage (NCBI taxonomy): Bacteria > Pseudomonadati > Pseudomonadota > Gammaproteobacteria > Enterobacterales > Enterobacteriaceae > Enterobacter > Enterobacter sp. T1-1. Next base: position 49,996 of record NZ_JALW01000072.1, read on the forward strand.
TACTTTGCGTGGCGGTCGTGGAGCTGTCTGATGTGATGTTCGCGTTTGACTCCGTACCGGCCATTATCGCCGTCAGCCGCGAGCCGCTGATTATCTACAGCGCCATGATGTTTGCCATCCTCGGCCTGCGTACGCTCTATTTCGTACTGGAAGCGCTGAAGCAGTATCTGGTTCACCTGGAGAAGGCGGTGGTCCTGCTGCTGTTCTTCGTGGCGTTCAAGCTCGGGTTGAATGCAACAGATCACTTCTGGCATCACGGCTACAGCATTGGCGCGACGACCAGTCTGTTCGTGGTATTAGGCGTGCTGGCGCTGGGGATTATTGCGAGCGTGATGTTCCCTGGGAAACGTGAGGCCTGATGCAACGCTCTTCTCCCTCTCCCTGTGGGAGAGGGCCGGGGTGAGGGCACCAGACCGCACCTAACCCTTAATCGGAAGAGCACACGTCTGAACTCCAGTCACCGATGTATCTCGTATGCCGTCTTCTGCTTGAAAAAA
>NZ_JALW01000073.1:0-19555 GCF_000710795.1 Enterobacter sp. T1-1
AAATCGATGGTCCAGCGAAAGGGTTCACTGAGCGCCTCGCGGCCCTGAAAGCGCAGCACGTCGGGCGTGACGGGTGAGTCGTTGATTTCCAGTGTGTAGCGGGTCTGTCCGTCGAAAAGCACCAGCCAGTTGTCCATAACAAAGACCTGATTTAATGTAGGGTTAAATCAGAATGGTTGCATGATGAGACATTGCTGTAAATAACTGAAACAGGAGTCAAATTCTGAAAATAACGGCGAAACCTCAAATTACAATCACCTTCCGCAGCGCCTGCGCCAGCTGTACGCGGGTAAACGGTTTGCGCAGTAGCGCTACATCCGGCAGCTGCGAGTTGTGCATCGGACGTAAATCCTGACCGCTGATCAACAACACCGGCAGTTGCGGGTAGTGGCTGCGCACGTGGTTAATCACCTCCGCCCCGCTCAGGCTGCCCGGCAGCATCAGATCACTGATAAACATGCCGATATCCGGCGAGGCCGCCAGCATGTTCAGTGCCTGCTCACCGCTTTCCGCTTCAAGGGTCAGGTAGCCAAGCTGATGCAGTTGCTCGCACAGGGTCTGGCGAACGTCGGCCTCATCTTCCAGGACCAGAACCAGCCGTTCGTTTTCAGCGGATGCGGTGGCAGAGTGCGTTTCATCTTCAGGGACGACGGGCAGCGTTGAGCGCGGCAGATGGAGCCGCACGGTGGTGCCTTGTCCCGGCGCGCTTTCAATTTCGACGCGGCCGCCGGACTGACGCACAAAACCGTACACCATCGACAGCCCTAACCCACTGCCACTGCCGGTCTGCTTGGTGGTGAAGAACGGCTCGAACACCCGGGATTTGACCTCCTGGGTCATACCGCTGCCGCGGTCGATCACCTCCAGCGCCACCATATCCTGCCTGCGTCCGTCGCTGCGAGTGACGCGCTGATTCCACGTGCGGATCTTAATCACGCCCGTCTGCCCCTCCATCGCGTCGCGGGCGTTCATCACCAGGTTAATAATGGCGTTTTCGAGCTGGCCAACGTCTATCCACGCTGGCCAGGCCGGGGATTGAGCCTCTATCTCCAGGCTCAGGGTGGCGGGCAAGGAGTGGCGCATCAGCTCTCTGAGATTCTCCAGCAGCGGTTTCATCTCTACCGCATGCGGAGTCAGGGATTGCTTGCGGGAAAAAGCCAGCAGACGCTGGGTCAGCAACGCACCGCGCTCGGCGGCATTGAGCGCGCGGGCGATACGTGGGGCATCACTGGAGTCGGGATCGGTCAGCTCCAGGCTACCGATTATCACCGCCAGCAGGTTGTTGAAATCATGTGCCAGCCCGCCCGTCAGTTGACCAACGGCCTTCATCTTCTGGCTGTGCAGCAGCGCCTCCTCCAGTCCCTGACGCTCGATGCGGTCGATCTCCATCTGGGAGGTTTTCTCTTTCAGTAGACGGGTAGTGTGCTCCAGCGAGGCGGTATTGCGGGCAAAGACGTTAAACGCGCGAGCCAGCTCTCCCAGCTCATCACGCCGCTGCAGCGCGGGCACCGAAACGTCCTGCTCGCCATGGGCAAGACGCGACATCGCCCGGGAGATCGCCGTCAGGTTGGAGCCCAGATTGCGGTAGATATACCAGCAGGCGCAACCGGTGATGATCAGCGCCAGTACGGCGAATATGCTGATAAATACGCTGATGGACCGCAGCTCCTGATGACTCTGGGCCGTACGCAGCCGGGAAGCCTCCGCCACCTGCTCAACGTACTGATTGATATCGCTGTTTAATATCGCCACCAGCGCCTTGATGTGGAACATATACCAGCTTATCGCCAGGTCGCTCTCTTCAAGCTGCTTTGACAGCGGGGCAAGCCTGCGTAGCTCGTCGTTGAAATCGGGCAGAACAAGATTCACCACGGGCTGCGTCGCGCGCTGGGGCAACGTTGCGGTAACGGCGTCCAGCTGCTGTAGGGTGGCGCGCGGTGAGGGGGTATCGATGGCGGCGAGAATCAGCCTGTCCATTTCCGCAAGCTGCTGCGCATCCGGGATGTTGCTGCCAAACCGACGGTTAATATCCTGCAGATGGCGTAAATAGCTCTGGCTTTGATACAGCGAGCTAAGCAGCGCGTTACGCTGCAGATGGCGCCGCTGTCCGCGCTCCAGCATGCCCGTCACGCTTTGCTGTAACTCATTACTGCGACGAATAATGCGCGCCACCAGCCCCGGCTCCTGCTGCGCTAAGGGCGCATCTGCGAGCTGTTCCAGCGAGTGCCGCAGCGCCATTTGGGTCTGCTTCAGCCTCTCGGCCTCTCCTTTGTATTCCAGCGCCCCCACCACCTGCGAAAGCCGTACCGCCGCGGTTGCCACGCTGGCGGTATCGCGGGCGAGATTCATGCTGCCGGTCATGTCATCCAGCGTCTGCTGTTGTACCTGTTCCTGGATCTGGCTGGCATGCCGAAAACCTAGCACCGCCACACCACTGACCATCAGCGTCACCGCCACCACCAACAGATTAAAGATCAGCAGACGACCGCGGGCACTGGCGAAGAACGGCGAGCGTGATGGCATGGGATTGGGCTCCTCTGCAAATGGGTGCCCTCACCCTGGCCCTCTCCCACAGGCAGAGGGAAAAGAGAAATGTGACGGCGATTAGCTATTCATAACTATGACAAATATGAACGGCTTCTGACATTTTGCATTTACGCACCTGTGATGAAGTGCAGATATCAACCTTCACAGGAGATCCGCCATGAGCAGAACCCCGGTACTGGAGATGCGCAGCATTGCCAAAACGTTTGGCAACTTCCACGCGCTCAAGGGTGTGGATTTGACGGTCTTTCCCGGTGAGATCCACGCGCTGATGGGTGAAAACGGCGCGGGAAAAAGCACGCTGATGAAGATCCTCGCGGGCGCCTACACCGCGACCAGCGGCGAGATCCTGATTGACGGTCAGCCGTATCACATTAAAGGCCCGAAGGATGCGCTGGCCGCAGGCATTACCCTGATCTATCAAGAGATGCAACTCGCCCCCAACCTGACGGTTGCGGAAAACATCTTTCTTGGCAGCGAACTCTCGCGCGGCGGACTGGTGCAGCGTAAAGAGATGGCCGCCCAGGCTCAGGCGGTCATCGACCGTCTGGGTGCAAACTTCAACGCCACCGACCTGGTGATGAAGCTGACTATCGCTGAACAACAGCAGGTGGAAATCGCCCGCGCGCTGCACCGTAACAGCCGCATTCTGGTGATGGATGAACCCACTGCCGCCCTCTCCTCGCGTGAAACCCATCGTCTGTTTGAGCTGATCCTGCGCCTGCGGGATGAAGGGATGGCGATCATCTATATCAGCCACCGCATGGCGGAAGTGTACGAACTCTCTGACCGGGTCAGCGTCCTGCGTGACGGGCAATACGTCGGTAGCCTGACGCGCGACAAACTGAACGCATCTGAGCTGGTGAAAATGATGGTGGGTCGCCCCTTAAGCGATCTGTTCAACAAAGAGCGCGATATCCCGCTCGGCAACCCGCGTCTTAACGTGCATCACCTCACCGACGGTAAAAAAGTCCAACCCTGCAGCCTGCAGGTGCGCTCAGGGGAAATCGTCGGCCTGGCGGGGCTGGTCGGTGCCGGTCGCTCCGAGCTGGCACAGCTCATTTTTGGCGTACGTAAAGCCACGGGAGGAATGATTGAAGTGGACGGCGAGCCGGTGGTGATCCACTCCCCGCGCGCGGCCATTGAAAACGGGATCGGTTTTCTCACCGAGAACCGCAAGGAGCAGGGGCTGTTCCTGGAGCTGGCGGCGCAGGAGAACATCACCATGGCGACGCTGGAGCGCGACGCCACCTTCGGCATGCTTAACCGCAAAAAAGCGCAGTCCATTTCTGACGATGCCATCGCCCTGCTGAATATCCGCGTGCCTCACGCACAGGTCCGCGCGGGCGGTCTGTCAGGCGGTAATCAGCAGAAATTGCTGATCTCCCGCTGGGTGGCAATTAGCCCGCGTATTCTGATCCTCGACGAACCGACGCGCGGTGTCGACGTCGGCGCAAAAAGCGAAATCTACCGCATCATGAACCAGATGGCGCGCAAGGGCGTGGCGATTTTGATGATCTCCAGCGAACTGCCGGAAGTGGTGGGCATGAGCGACCGCGTCTATGTCATGCGTGAAGGCAGCATCGCCGGGGAGCTCCACGGACACGACATCTCTCAGGAAAACATCATGACGCTGGCAACCGGCGTGAACGACTCACATCATCAGGCGGTGCAACTATGACAACTCCAACCCATCCGCAGCAGGTGGCAAAATCTGCCTCCGCCAAAAAAATGCTGATGAGCGATCTGATGCAAACGGTCGGCATTTTGCCCATTCTCATCCTGATCGTGGCGGTTTTTGGCTTTATCGCCCCTAACTTCTTTACCGAAAGCAACCTGCTCAACATTACCCGTCAGGCGTCGATCAACATCGTGCTGGCGGCAGGGATGACCTTCATCATCCTGACCGGGGGGATTGACCTCTCCGTCGGGTCGATTCTGGGTACCACGGCGGTCGCCGCGATGGTGGTGTCGTTAATACCGGAATTCGCCGGGCTCTCTATTCCCGCCGCGCTGATGCTCGGCCTGGTGCTGGGGCTGTTCAACGGCGCGCTGGTGGCCTTTGCCGGACTGCCGCCGTTTATTGTCACCCTCGGCACCTACACGGCACTGCGGGGCGCAGCGTACCTGTTGGCCGATGGCACGACGGTAATTAACTCGAACATCAATTTTGAGTGGATAGGCAATAACTATCTTGGCCCCGTGCCGTGGCTGGTGGTGATTGCCCTGGCGGTGATTGTGGTGTGCTGGTTTATCCTGCGTCGCACTACGCTTGGCGTTCACATCTATGCGGTAGGCGGCAACATGCAGGCGGCACGCTTAACGGGCATCAAAGTCTGGCTGGTGTTGCTGTTTGTGTATGGCATGAGCGGCCTGCTCTCCGGGTTAGGCGGTGTGATGAGCGCGTCGCGCCTCTACAGCGCCAACGGAAACCTGGGCATGGGTTACGAGCTGGATGCGATTGCGGCGGTGATCCTCGGCGGCACCAGCTTTGTTGGCGGGATCGGCACGATCACCGGCACGCTGGTGGGGGCGCTGATTATCGCCACTCTCAACAACGGCATGACGCTGATGGGCGTCTCCTACTTCTGGCAACTGGTGATCAAAGGGGCGGTGATCATCATTGCGGTGCTGATCGACAAATACCGTACCCGACACCATCAAAGTGCATAACAACAATACCCTACGTGAGGAAGAGAGCATGAGATTGAAGCCCTTAGTGACCGCGCTCTGTGCTGGCGCGCTGCTTGCCGCAACGCCGTTTGCGCAGGCGAAAGATCTGAAGTCCATCGGCGTAACGGTGGGTGACCTGGCCAACCCGTTCTTCGTGCAGATCACCAAAGGTGCCGAGCTGGAGGCGCGCAAGCTGGCGGGGGATAACGTCAAAGTGACGCTGGTCTCCAGCGGGTACGATCTGGGCCAGCAGGTGGCGCAGATCGACAACTTTATTGCCGCCAAAGTGGACATGATCATCCTCAACGCCGCAGATTCCAAAGGGATCGGCCCGGCGGTGAAACGCGCGAAAGAGGCCGGGATCGTGGTGGTCGCGGTTGACGTGGCGGCAGAAGGTGCAGACGCGACGATCACCTCCGATAACACCCAGGCGGGCGAAATGGCCTGTAAGTACATCACCGACCGCCTGAACGGCAAAGGCAATGTGGTGATCATCAACGGACCACCGGTCTCTGCCGTCCAGAACCGTGTGGAAGGTTGCCAGACAGAGTTCAAAAAACACCCGGATATCAAAGTGCTCTCCGATAACCAGAACGCCAAGGGCAGCCGTGAAGGGGGTCTGGAAGTCATGACCTCGCTGCTGGCGGCCAATCCGAAGATCGATGGCGTCTTCGCGATTAACGATCCGACCGCGATCGGTGCCGATCTGGCGGCGAAACAAGCACAACGCAACGAGTTCTTTATCGTTGGTGTGGACGGTAGCCCGGACGGCGAAGAAGCCCTGAAGCGGGAAAACTCCCTGTTTGTGGCGACGCCGGCACAAGATCCGCAGGTCATGGCGGCAAAAGCGGTTGAGATCGGCTATGACATTCTACAGGGCAAACCGGCACCGAAAGAGCCTGTGCTGATCCCGGTGACGATGATCGATAAAAAGAACGTCGGCACGTATAAGGGGTGGACGGTTAAGTAACAATTGCGCGGCCCGATGCCCTCACCCTAACCCTCTCCCACAGGGAGAGGGGACTGGGCCGACAAAAAACACAAGGAGTCCCCATGAAACGCTCCGAAATCAACGAAATCCTCGGCCACACGCGGCAGTTTTTCTCCATGCACGACGTGCATCTCCCCCCTTTTGCCAGCTTCCCACCCACAAAATGGCAACAGCTCGATCAGGCCGCCTGGCAAGAAGTGTTTGACCTTAAGCTCGGTTGGGACGTAACGGCCTTTGGCGGCAGCAGCTTTGCCGCGCAGGGGCTCACGCTGTTTACCCTGCGCAACGGCTCACCAAACGGCACGCCGTATGAAAAATGCTACGCCGAAAAAATCATGCACGTACGCGACGGTCAGCTCACGCCCATGCATTTTCACTGGCGCAAACGGGAGGACATCATCAACCGCGGCGGTGGAAATCTCATTATTGAGTTATGGAATGCCGGTGCACATGCAGAGACCGAAAACACGGACGTCACCGTCACGATAGACGGTTGCCAGCAGACCCACGCCCCCGGCAGCCAGCTGCGCCTTACACCAGGGGAGAGCATCTGCCTGACGCCCGGCCTGTACCACAGTTTCTGGGGTGAACGCGGTTTTGGCGACGTGCTGGTGGGCGAAGTGTCATCGGTCAATGACGATGAACACGACAACCACTTTTTGCAGCCCGTTGCCCGCTATAACAACATCGAAGAAGACGAACCGGCGGTGCTGGTACTGTGCAACGAGTACAACCTGTTTCGGATATAAGGGGTAAATGATGCCATTGATTTCTCTTGCCGACGGTCTTGCGCACGCCAGGCAACATCGCTACGCGCTGGGCGCGTTCAACGTTCTCGACACCCACTTCCTGCGCGCCCTGTTTGCCGCGGCGAAGCTGGAGCGCTCGCCTTTTATCATCAACATCGCCGAAGTGCATTTTAAATATGTGTCGCTGGAGTCGCTTGTCGAAGCGGTTAAGTACGAAGCCGCCCGCCACGCGATCCCCGTGGTACTCAACCTTGACCACGGCCTGCACTTTGACGCCGTGGTGCGCGCCCTGCGCTTAGGGTTCAGCTCCGTGATGTTCGATGGCTCGACACTGAGCTACGAGGAGAATATTCGTCAGACGCGTGAAGTGGTGAAGATGTGTCACGCGGTGGGCGTGTCGGTGGAGGCAGAGTTAGGTGCCGTCGGTGGCGATGAAGGCGGGGCGCTCTACGGCCATGCGGATGAAGCGTACTTTACCGACCCGCAACTGGCACGGGAATTTGTCGATTCAACCGGCATTGACGCGCTGGCCGTCGCCATTGGCAACGCACACGGCAAATATAAGGGCGAGCCAAAGCTCGATTTCCCCCGTCTGGACGCCATTCGCCAGCAAACCGGGCTGCCACTGGTGCTGCACGGCGGCTCCGGGATCAGCGATGCTGATTTTCGTCGCGCCATTGAACTTGGTATTCATAAAATCAATTTCTATACCGGCATGTCCCAGGCCGCCCTTTCCGCAGTTGAGCAGCGTATGGCCAACCGCCAGCCGCTGTACGATGAGTTTGCCGAGCTGCTGCTGGGCATAGAAGAGGCGATTACCGATACGGTTGCCGAACAGATGCGCATCTTTGGCAGCGCGGGGCAGGCATAATGGAACGCAAAGGGATCATCGCCGCGGGCAATATGCTGGTGGATCACGTTCACCAGATCGTGCAATGGCCGGAACGCGGCTGGCTGGCAGAAATTACCCACAGCGAGCGTTCCACCGGCGGCGCGCCGCTTAACGTCCTGCTGACGCTGGCGAAAATGCACGTCGGCCTGCCGCTGCAGGCGGTGGGGCTGATTGGCGAAGACAGCGACGGGGACTACATTCTGGCGATGCTCGACCAGTATCACGTCAATCGGCAGCGCGTACAGCGCACCACCTTTGCGCCAACCTCCATGTCGCAGGTGATGACCGACCCCAGCGGACAGCGCACCTTTTTCCACTCTCCCGGGGCCAACCGCCTGCTGGATCTCCCCGCGTTTGACCGTCTCGACGGCACAATGAAAATCTTCCACCTCGGCTACCTGCTGCTGCTCGACAGTCTGGATATGCCAGATGACGAATACGGCACCCGCAGCGCACGGCTGCTGGCGCAGATGCGCGAGCAGGGGTATGAAACCTCGCTTGATCTGGTCTCCCGCAAGGGCGATCCGCGCTATCAGCCGCTGGTCCTCCCTGCCCTGCGTCATCTCGATTATCTGGTCATTAACGAACTGGAAGCCGGAGAATTTAGCGGCCTTGAGATGCGCGACGGCAACGACGCACCACACGTTGCCCACATCGCTGAAGCCGCCGCGCAGCTGCTGGCGGCAGGCGTCCGGCAGCGGGTGGTGATCCACTGCCCGGAAGGTGCCTGGGGAGAAGCCGCAAACGAAGAAGGACGCTGGATCCCCTCATGGAGGCTGACTCAGGAGGAGATTATTGGCAGCGTCGGCGCGGGCGACGCCTTTTGTGCCGGTTTCTTATATGGCTGTCATGAATCGCTGCCGCTGGCAGAGAGTATTTACCTGGCGCATGCCTGCGCCCGGGCAAGCCTGCTGGCCGCGAATGCCATTGATGGAGCAAAAACGCTGGAGGAATTGACGCGCTTTATTCAGGAGAGCAACGCCTAAATTAACAAAAATTGCGATTTTTGATTACAGTTCTATGAATTTTGCATAGCCGAACTACACTCTCTGCGTCTGGCACATTCGGCGTGGGCAACATATTGCCCACACGCTTTTCCGAAATGAGAGATACAGAGGACAAGGAAAAATGTTCGCAGCAATTATCATCGCTATATTTATTATCAGTGTTATTTATGCGCATTCGCGCGGCAAAGAAAAACAGACGCTTTCCCGTCAACTTTTCGACCACTCCACCTTTATGGCGCCTATCAATATGTTTATGACGGCGTTCTCTTCGCTGCCCGCCAGACAGCCCTTTTTTGAAACCGAGCGCTTTCCGGAATTAAATAAACTGACGGAAAACTGGGAGGTCATTCGCGAAGAGGCGCTGCGTTTGCAGGATCATATTAAGGCGGCACAAAATCATAACGATGCCGGTTTTAACACCTTCTTTAAACGCGGCTGGAAACGGTTTTACCTCAAATGGTATGCCGATGCGCATCCCTCGGCTCAGATCCTGTGCCCCGTTACAACACAACTGGTGAGTGAGATCCCGTCCGTGAAAGCGGCAATGTTTGCCGAACTCCCGGCGGGCGCGAAGCTCGGCAAGCATCGCGATCCCTACGCTGGCTCGGTTCGTTACCATTTAGGCCTGGTCACGCCAAATGACGATCGCTGCTTTATAGAGGTTGACCAGCAGCGCCACAGCTGGCGTGACGGTGAGGCTGTCATCTTTGATGAAACTTACGTGCACTGGGCGGAGAATAAATCGGATCACACGCGGATTATTCTCTTCTGCGATATCGAACGTCCGATGAAATGGCGCTGGGCGCAGGCGGTTAACCACTGGGTCGGGACAACGCTGATGTCAGCGGTCAGCTCCCCCAATGACGATAACGACCGCACCGGGGGAATCAACCGTATCTTCAAATATGTGCACGCCGGGCGAGAACGCGGTCAGCGTCTGAAAAAGCGCAATCGGAAGCTCTATTACGCACTGAAGTACCTGGTCATCACGGCGATTTTCGCCGCGCTTATTGTCGCTGCCATAACGTAAGCACTTACGCCGCCCGATCGGGATGACAGACATCGGCGGCAAAGACGTAGCCCAGCCCGCGGATCGTTTTGATTAATGCGGGCTGGTGCGGATTGGCTTCGATTTTCCGGCGCAGGCGCATGATCAACACGTCGATGGTACGGTCAAACACATCGGCACTTTCGCTGTGGGTCAGCTCAAGCAACTGCTCGCGGCTCAGTACCCGGCGGGCATTCTGGGTAAGCGCCAGCAGCAGGCCGTATTCACCCTGGGTCAACGGTACGGGGTTACGCTGCGGATCGATCAGTTCGCAGCGGGTGGTATCCAGCGTCCAGCCATTAAAAGCAATGCCCGCCACTCGTGGCGCGGGCGTGTCGGCCGCCAGCGCTCCGGTACGCCTGAGCACGGCTTTAACCCGGGCGACCACCACACGCGGATTAAACGGTTTGCCAATGTAGTCGTCGGCCCCCATCTCCAGCCCTACCACCACGTCAGACTCACTCCCCAGCCCGGTAAGCATCACTACCGGCAGATCCGGGCGTTGCTTTTGCAACTGCAGCAGGACCTGCAGGCCGTTGATATCCGGCAGCATCATGTCCAGCAGGACCAGGGCAATTCCCGGTTCCTGATGAACCCGGTTCAGTGCGTCCTGTCCGTTATGGCAGACGAGCACCGTAAAGACGTGCTCGCTGAGCACATCCTGCAGCAGCTCGCACACTGCCGTATCGTCATCAACCACCAGAATCGCCGGTTTCATCGCATGCTTCCGTCAGGGGATTATGTTAAGTCTGAACTATTCTGCCGTCGGCTCCAGCCAAATGGATTTTTACGTGACGGAATTACAACCCATGTCACATCCGCTGCCTTTTCGACACGTCAATTTTGACGATTGCCTGCTTTTCGTCAGGGTTTTGCCAGGAGAACGCCCGTAAAGTCGAGTGATACCCACACGAAAAACATGGCATAAAAGCTGCATTATGGCTGCGAAATGATTAACTGGAGCAGACTGATGAAAAAAGTCGTCACGGTTTGCCCTTATTGTGCCTCAGGTTGCAAGATCCACCTGGTGGTCGATAACGGCAAAATCGTCCGGGCGGAGGCCGCACAGGGGAAAACCAACCAGGGCACGCTGTGCCTGAAAGGGTACTACGGCTGGGATTTTATTAACGATACCCAAATCCTCACCCCGCGCCTGAAAACCCCCATGATCCGCCGTGAACGCGGTGGCAAGCTGGAAGCCGTCTCGTGGAACGAGGCGCTGGACTACGTCGCCACCCGCCTGAGCGCCATTAAGGCAAAATATGGCCCGGATGCGATCCAGACCACCGGGTCATCGCGCGGGACGGGTAACGAAACCAACTATGTAATGCAAAAATTCGCGCGCGCCGTTATTGGAACCAATAACGTCGACTGCTGCGCTCGCGTCTGACACGGCCCATCGGTTGCAGGTCTGCACCAGTCGGTCGGAAACGGCGCAATGAGTAATGCAATTAACGAGATAGACAACACCGATCTCGTCTTTATCTTCGGCTATAACCCGGCGGATTCTCACCCGATTGTCGCGAACCACGTTATTCGCGCCAAACAGAACGGGGCGAAAATCATCGTCTGCGATCCGCGCAAAATCGAAACGGCACGTATTGCAGATATGCACATCGCGTTGAAAAACGGCTCGAACATCGCGCTGTTGAACGCCATGGGGCACGTCATTATTGAGGAGAACCTCTACGACCAGGCGTTTGTCGCCACCCGTACGGAAGGTTTTGAAGAGTATCGGAAAATTGTCGAAGGCTATACGCCAGAATCTGTCGAAGCGATCACCGGCGTCAGCGCGCAGGAGATCCGTCAGGCAGCAAGGATGTACGCCGGAGCGAAAACCGCCGCCATTCTGTGGGGCATGGGCGTGACCCAATTCTATCAGGGCGTGGAAACCGTGCGTTCCCTGACCAGCCTCGCCATGCTGACCGGCAACCTTGGCAAGGCACACGTCGGGGTGAACCCGGTACGCGGTCAGAACAACGTGCAGGGTGCCTGCGATATGGGTGCGCTGCCGGACACCTATCCGGGCTATCAGTACGTGAAGTTCCCGGAAAACCGCGCGAAGTTTGCCAAAGCGTGGGGCGTGGAAAGTTTGCCGGAGCACACCGGGTATCGCATCAGCGAGCTGCCGCACCGGGCGGCACATGGTGAAGTGCGGGCGGCTTACATCATGGGCGAAGATCCTCTCCAGACCGACGCCGAGCTCTCTGCAGTGCGTAAAGGGTTTGAGGATCTGGAGCTGGTGATTGTTCAGGACATCTTTATGACCAAAACCGCGGCAGCGGCGGATGTGATTTTACCGTCAACGTCCTGGGGCGAGCATGAAGGGGTTTACACGGCGGCAGACCGTGGCTTCCAGCGCTTCTTTAAAGCGGTGGAGCCGAAGTGGGATCTGAAAACCGACTGGCAAATCATCAGCGAAATTGCCACCCGCATGGGTTATCCGATGCACTACAACAACACTCAGGAGATCTGGGACGAGTTGCGGCATCTGTGTCCGGACTTCTACGGTGCAACCTATGAAAAAATGGGTGAACTGGGGTATATCCAGTGGCCGTGCCGGGATGAGTCTGAGGCCGACCAGGGCACGTCGTATCTCTTTAAAGAGAAATTCGACACCCCAAATGGGCTGGCACAGTTCTTCACCTGCGACTGGGTTGCCCCCATTGATAAACTCACCGATGAGTATCCAATGGTGCTCTCCACCGTGCGTGAAGTGGGCCACTACTCCTGTCGTTCGATGACCGGCAACTGCGCGGCGCTGGCAGCGCTGGCGGATGAGCCAGGTTATGCACAGATCAACACCGCCGACGCTGAACGTCTTGGCATTGAAGACGAAGCGCTGGTATGGGTGAACTCGCGTAAAGGCAGGATCATTACCCGTGCGCAGGTCAGCGATCGTCCCAACAAAGGGGCGGTGTACATGACCTACCAGTGGTGGATTGGCGCCTGTAACGAACTGGTGACGGAGAACTTAAGCCCGATAACCAAAACGCCGGAGTATAAGTACTGCGCCGTACGCGTGGAGCCGATTGCGGATCAGCACGCTGCGGAACAGTATGTGATCGACGAATATAACAAGCTGAAAGCCCGGTTGCGCGAAAGTGCGATGGGATAATGATATTATTTAATTGATGAATAAAGGGAGTGAAACATTCACTCCCTTTTTATTTCCGCTTAACGCATTAAAAATATCAATTATTAATCTTGAAAGCTGCTCGCAGAAATAATGTAAATTGCACGAAAAAGAATTACATCTTTGCATTTTGATTCAGATGGATAAGATGTGCGGCGGGTGCTTAAGACTTTCTGTCTTGAGCATTGTTGAGGGACAGAAAGTGGAAAGCCCCGGGAAATATTCATTTACCCGAGGCTACCCGACTCAACTCCCAACAAGTTGAGGGTAGCCTCTTATTCTTTTTTTGACAAGGAGTAAAAGGCATGACGCCATTAAAAACTGCGTTAGGCATTGTCTTTATTATCTGCCTGACGATAGTGATCTTTACCTTTATTACTCGCGGAAAGTTATGCGAACTGACAATAAAGAGTGAACATCAGGAGGTGGCGGCGAAATTAGCCTGCGTTGCAGGCTAACCTCTGCGGGCGGAACGACAGTTCCGCCCGGCTTGCAGGATGCTGAGGTCTTAACGCACCCGTTTTTTTATTCTATGGCCGCGATTATACTGCGCGGCGTGTACCCAGATGATAAGAATCCATGAAACCATTTTTACTGTTGTTATTAATTTTTACGTCGTTCGTCCATGCCGATGAGATTGGCAGCCAGTACAAAGCACAGGCGGAGGCGGGCGATGCACGCGCTCAGTATTATCTCGCCGACACCTGGTTCAGCTCCGGCGACAGCAAGCAGGCGGCAATGTGGGCAGAGAAAGCGGCAAAAGGGGGCGACATCGATGCCATGGCCCTGTTGTCTCAGATCCACTTTACTCAGGGCGATTACGCTCAGGCTAAAGCGCTGGCACAGCAGGCCACGATTGCGGGCAGCAAGCGTGGCGCCATTATGCTGGCACGCGTCCTGGTGAATACCCAGGGTGGCAAAACAGACTACCCACAGGCCATCAAACTGCTGCAGACGGCCACCGAAGATATCGACAACGACTCTGCAGTAGATGCGCAAATGCTGCTGGGTCTGATTTATGCCAACGGTGTAGAAGTGGCCCAGGACGACGCTCTGGCGGCATCATGGTTTAAGCGCAGCTCGTCTTTGTCACGCACTGGCTATGCCGAATACTGGGCAGGGATGCTGTTCCAGCAGGGCGAGAAAGGCTTTATCACGCCCAATAAACAGAAGGCGCTCTACTGGTTGAACCTGAGCTGTACGGAAGGGTTTGATACGGGATGTGAAGAGTTTGATGCGTTGAGCGGAGAATAACGTGCCGGGTGGCGGCTTCGCCTTACCCGGCCTACAAAACCCGTAGGCCCGGTAAGCGCAGCGCCACCGGGCTTAGGATGTTACTGGTCAGCCGTCTTATCAAAACGACCCAGCACCTCGCGTTCATACGCCAGCGCTTTTTTACGGTCGAACTTATGTTCCCACTTGGCGATAACCAGCACCGCCAGCGCGTTTCCAACCACGTTCAGCGCCGTACGCGCCATATCGAGGATACGGTCAACACCAGCGATAAACGCCAGGCCTTCCAGCGGAATACCGACACTGCCAAGCGTCGCCAGCAGCACCACGAAGGAGACACCCGGCACGCCCGCGATCCCTTTTGAGGTCACCATCAGCGTCAGCACCAGCACAATTTCCTGCCACAGCGACAGATCAATGCCGTACAGCTGGGCAATAAAGATGGCCGCGATGCTCTGGTACAGCGTCGAGCCGTCCAGGTTAAAGGAGTAGCCGGTTGGCACCACGAAGCTGGTGATAGAAGCCGGGGCACCATAGGCCTCCATCTTCTCAATAATACGCGGCAGCACGCTTTCAGAGCTGGCCGTGGAGTACGCCAGAATCAGCTCATCTTTCAGAATGCGGATCAGGATCCAGATGCTCAGCCCACACAGGCGCGCCACAATGCCCAGTACCACCAGCGCGAAGAACAGGATGGCGAAATGCACCAGAATTACCAGCTTCGCCAGCGGCCACAGGGAGGCAAAACCGAAGTTCGCCACGGTTACCGCGATAAGCGCAAACACCCCAACCGGCGCGTAACGCATCACCATGTGGGTCACTTTAAACATGGTTTCAGAGATGGAGCGGAACACGGTGACCAGCGGTTCACGGTGCGTGGCAGGCAGAGAGGAAAGACCCAGACCAAAAAGCACCGAGAAGAAGATGATTGGCAGCATCTCGCCCTTCGCCATCGACGCCACAATGTTAGTCGGCACCAGCGACAGGATGGTGCCCATCAGGCCGTGCGCATGGCTCTGCACTTCAGCGGTCGTACTTTGGTATTTCGAAATATCCACCGTCGCAAGTTGCGACATATCGATCCCGGAACCTGGCTGGAAGACATTCGCCAGGGTAATGCCAAGGATGATGGCAATCGTCGTGATCACTTCGAAATAGAGAATGGTTTTTGCACCGATGCGGCCCAGCTGTTTTGCATCACCGACTCCGGCAATACCGACCACCAGCGTCGAGATGACAATTGGCACCACGATCATTTTGATCAAATGAATAAAGATATCGCCCGCCGGGGAGAGCAAGTTCGCAATCAGCCACTCGCGGCTGTCGCTGTGATAATGGAGATAGCTACCCAGCAGAATACCCAGCACAAGGGCCAGCAGGATTTGCCAGGCCAGGCTGACTTTAACGTTTTTCATAGAAACTGACTTCCTCAATGAAGCGCCCTATTCATGCAGACTGCATGAATATGGAGACATACTGAAAGGGTATGAATTGTGTTGCGTTGGTTTATGGGATTTTTTAACGCGGCGTATGAGTATCATCTGCGCGGTGTGTTGCGCAAGCCTTAAAGAACAACGCATTTCACGACGAAAAGCCGTTATGACGCGAGTTTACGATAATTCTTATAAATAACCATTTGTTATAAAAACGATTTTTTATGCGCAAATGTGAATAATCCGTCCGGTAAATTATTTTTCTTCAAAGTTTCATTCGCTCATTTTTCATACGCTTCAAACAATGCGTGATCTGCCGCCCAAATAATAAACAAAGCTTGTAAAGCCCCTACTATTAACGTTTTTGCGACATATTATTAACATCTTACAAGGAGAAAAAAAGCCATGAGCCAAATACACAAACACGACATTCCCGCTAACATTGCGGACCGTTGCCTGATCAACCCGGAGCAGTACCACGAGAAGTATCAGCAATCTGTCTCTGATCCTGACGCTTTCTGGGGCGAGCAGGGCCATATTCTTGACTGGATCAAACCTTACCAGAAGGTGAAGAACACCTCCTTTGCGCCGGGTAACGTTTCTATTAAATGGTATGAAGACGGCACGCTAAACCTTGCGGCGAACTGCCTCGATCGCCACCTTGCCGAACGCGGTAACGAAACCGCCATTATCTGGGAAGGCGACGACGCCTCTCAGAGCAAACATATCTCTTATAAAGAGCTGCACCGCGACGTGTGCCGCTTCGCTAACGTGCTGCTGGACCAGGGCATTAAAAAAGGCGATGTGGTCGCCATCTATATGCCGATGGTGCCGGAAGCGGCGGTGGCGATGCTGGCCTGCGCGCGCATCGGCGCGATCCATTCCGTTATCTTTGGCGGGTTCTCGCCGGAAGCGGTTGCCGGGCGTATTGTCGACTCGAGTTCGAAACTGGTGATCACCGCCGATGAAGGCGTGCGCGCCGGGCGCGGTATTCCTCTGAAGAAAAATGTCGACGAAGCGCTGAAAAACCCGAACGTCAAAACCGTCAGCAACGTTATCGTCCTTAAGCGTACCGGTGGCAAGATCGACTGGAATGAAGGGCGTGACCTGTGGTGGAGCGACCTGATTGAAAAAGCAAGCGACCAGCATCAACCGCAAGAGATGAACGCGGAAGATCCGCTGTTTATCCTCTATACCTCCGGCTCCACCGGCAAACCGAAAGGCGTACTGCATACCACCGGTGGCTATCTGGTCTATGCGGCCACCACCTTTAAATACGTTTTCGACTACCATCCGGGCGATATCTACTGGTGCACTGCCGACGTGGGCTGGGTCACCGGTCACAGCTATCTGCTGTACGGCCCGCTGGCCTGCGGTGCAACAACGCTGATGTTTGAAGGTGTACCAAACTGGCCAACCCCGGCGCGGATGTGCCAGGTGGTCGATAAGCACCAGGTCAACATTCTGTACACCGCGCCAACGGCGATCCGTGCGCTGATGGCGGAAGGGGATAAAGCGATAGAAGGCACTGACCGCTCTTCCCTGCGCATCCTCGGCTCCGTCGGCGAGCCTATCAACCCGGAAGCCTGGGAGTGGTACTGGAAGAAGATCGGCAACGAAAAATGCCCGGTAATGGACACCTGGTGGCAGACCGAAACCGGTGGGTTCATGATCACCCCAATGCCGGGTGCGACCCGCTTAAAAGCCGGTTCAGCGACCCAACCGTTCTTCGGCGTCCAGCCTGCGCTGGTGGATAACGAAGGCAATCCGCTGGATGGTGCCACCGAAGGCAACCTGGTGATCGTCGATTCCTGGCCGGGCCAGGCACGTACGCTCTTTGGCGACCACGAACGCTTCGAGCAGACCTACTTCTCAACCTTTAAAAACATGTACTTCAGCGGTGACGGCGCGCGTCGCGACGAGGATGGCTATTACTGGATCACCGGGCGCGTGGACGATGTGCTGAACGTCTCCGGCCACCGTCTGGGCACCGCGGAGATTGAATCCGCGCTGGTATCGCATCCGAAGATTGCCGAAGCCGCCGTTGTGGGGATCCCGCACAACATTAAAGGCCAGGCGATTTACGCCTACGTGACGCTGAACCACGGTGAAGAACCATCGCCAGAACTGTATGCCGACGTGCGCAACTGGGTCCGCAAAGAGATTGGTCCGCTTGCCACGCCGGATGTACTGCACTGGACTGACTCGCTGCCGAAAACCCGTTCCGGCAAAATTATGCGCCGAATCTTGCGCAAAATCGCGGCAGGGGACACCAGCAACCTTGGTGATACCTCAACGCTCGCCGATCCGGGCGTGGTGGAAAAACTGCTCGAAGAGAAGCAGTCCATCGCAATGCCTTCGTAACCTTTTCTCCCTCTCCCTGTGGGAGAGGGCCGGGGTGAGGGCATCAGACCGCACCTTCCTCCCCTCACCCTAACCCTCTCCCCATAGGGGAGAGGGGATAAAACAAACCAACCTTACTTCTGGAGAACTCTGTGATGAATAACGATATTTGTCAGCAGATAGAGAATAGTGCGCACTACAGGGAGCTCGTTGATAAACGGCAACGGTTTGCCTTCTTACTTTCCATCATCATGCTGATTATCTACGTCGGCTTTATTCTGCTTATCGCCTTTGCCCCGCACTGGCTGGGTACGCCGCTGCATGAGGGCACCAGCGTCACACGGGGCATCCCGATTGGCATTGGCGTGATTGTGATTTCGTTTGTGCTGACCGGCGTCTACGTCTGGCGCGCGAACGGCGAATTCGATCGTCTTAATAAAGCGGTACTGCGTGAGGTAAAAGCATCATGAAGAGAGTCCTGACGGCGCTTGCCGCCACACTTCCCTTTGCGGCACACGCCGCAGATGCCATTACCGGCGAGGTTCAGCGCCAGCCAACCAACTGGCAGGCGATTATCATGTTCCTGATTTTCGTGGTGCTGACGCTGTATATCACTTATTGGGCGTCGAAACGCGTCCGTTCCCGTAATGATTACTACACTGCGGGCGGTAATATTACCGGTTTCCAGAACGGGCTGGCGATTGCGGGCGACTTTATGTCTGCCGCGTCTTTCCTTGGGATCTCCGCGCTGGTGTACACCTCCGGCTACGATGGTCTGATCTACTCTCTCGGCTTCCTGGTGGGCTGGCCGATCATTCTGTTCCTGATCGCCGAACGCTTACGCAACCTGGGGCGTTTCACCTTTGCTGACGTGGCTTCGTATCGCCTGAAGCAGGGTCCGATTCGTATTCTCTCCGCCTGCGGTTCGCTGGTGGTGGTGGCGCTGTATCTGATCGCCCAGATGGTTGGCGCAGGCAAACTGATCGAACTTCTGTTCGGCCTGAACTACCACGTCGCGGTGGTGCTGGTGGGTGTGCTGATGGTGATGTACGTCCTGTTTGGCGGCATGCTGGCAACCACCTGGGTGCAAATTATCAAAGCGGTTCTGCTGCTGTTCGGTGCGAGCTTCATGGCCTTTATGGTGATGAAACACGTCGGCTTTAGCTTCAACAACCTGTTTACCGAAGCGATGGCGGTCCACCCGAAAGGGGAAGCGATCATGAGCCCGGGCGGGCTGGTGAAAGACCCGATATCCGCGCTTTCACTCGGTCTGGGTCTGATGTTTGGTACCGCAGGCTTGCCACATATCCTGATGCGTTTCTTCACCGTGAGCGATGCCCGCGAAGCGCGCAAGAGCGTCTTCTACGCCACCGGGTTTATGGGTTACTTCTACATACTGACCTTTATCATCGGTTTTGGCGCCATCATGCTGGTGGGAGCGAACCCGGCATTTAAAGACGCGGCGGGGGCGCTGGTTGGGGGGGAAAAAAAGGGGGGGGGGGGGGT
>NZ_JALW01000074.1:0-295 GCF_000710795.1 Enterobacter sp. T1-1
CGATTAATTTCCTTGTTTCCATGGCCGTTGCCCTCACGCACGGTGCGGATCTGACCCTGACCAGCCTTGGTCGCACTCTTCCCGGCAGGGCGCATGTCAAAAATAAAATTAAACGTGTTGACCGTGCCCTGGGTAATACCGCCCTTCACCGGGACATTCCCCGTATTCAGCACCTGCTCACACATTCCATCACTTCCCTGATGCCCTTCTGTGTAATTGCTGTCGACTGGACCGGCTGGCATGACAGGAACTGGCATCTGCTGCGGGCAAGTCTGGTCTGTAATGGTCGCTCACT
>NZ_JALW01000075.1:0-26623 GCF_000710795.1 Enterobacter sp. T1-1
CACCCCCCCCCCCCGCTCCCCCCCCCCCCCCCCCCCCCCCCCCCGGGCGGAAAAACCCCCCCCGCCCCGGCGCGCGCCGCCATGCGTAAGCCGTAGCCGTCGTTGCATCGTAAAATGGCATCGCGCTTCCAGCGCACCTCGCCCTCCACACCCGGCAACCGCCATTCGTTACGCGCGGTCCATACCGTGTGGGAAAGGCAGAGATGGTCCACCAGATCGGCAGGCGTTTGCGGCGTACCGTGGCGCGCCAGATAATCCGGCGACGCGCAGATCACCATGTTGTAAGGGCACAGGTATTTCGCCACCAGATCGTCATTGCGAATATCACCAATGCGAATGGCCAGATCGACCCCCTCTTCCACCAGATCCACCATCCGGTTAGTGAGATCCAATTCGATACGCACTGCCGGGTAGCGCTGCAGAAAGGTGGCGGTCAGCGGCGCGATAACGCAGCCGCCAAACGACGTAGGTGCCGTCACGCGCAGGGTGCCCGCCGGTGCGGCACGCAGACGTTCCACCGCGCTTTCGGCAATGGCCACCTGCTCCAGCACCCGCTTCGCCTCGTCATAATAGACCCGCCCGGCGTCGGTCAGGCTTTGACGTCGCGTATTGCGCTCCAGCAGACGGGTGCCAAGCTCGGATTCCAGCAGCGCAATGTACTTCCCCACCATCACCGACGACATATCCAGCCGGGAGGCCGCCCCGGTAAAACTGCCGCTTTCCACTACGGCGATAAAGGTTTCCATGCCGCGAAGCTTATCCATATTACAAACCTCTGGTTAGCAATCTTCTAACTTTAGCCCAGTTTATCCGACTTTTAATTTATTAAAGAATGAAGGCTCACAACATGAGGAGTCGGCTATGAAAATCATCATTATTGGTGCCAGCGGTACGGTCGGTCGTGCAGTAACGGAGGCGCTCAGTCGCCGCCACGAAGTGATCCGCGTGGGCCGCACGCAGGGCGATGAGCAGGTGGATATTACGTCACAGGCGAGCGTGCAGGCGCTGTTTGAGAAGGTCGGTCGTGTGGATGCGATTGTCTCCGCCAGCGGCGGGTTGTACTTTGGCCCCCTCGCCACTATGAAAGACAGCGATTTCAATCAGGGGTTACAGGATAAACTGCTCGGACAGGTGCGTCTGGCGCTGACCGGCCAGCACTACCTGAACGATGGCGGCTCCATTACCCTGATTAGCGGGATTGTGGCGCACGAGCCCATCGCGCAGGGCGTCAATGCCACCACGGTGAAT
This sequence comes from Enterobacter sp. T1-1, assembly GCF_000710795.1. Taxonomy (NCBI): domain Bacteria; kingdom Pseudomonadati; phylum Pseudomonadota; class Gammaproteobacteria; order Enterobacterales; family Enterobacteriaceae; genus Enterobacter; species Enterobacter sp. T1-1. The sequence continues at coordinate 1,249 of NZ_JALW01000075.1, forward strand.
GCCGCGCTGGAAGGGTTTGTTCGCGCTGCCGCCTGCGAGCTGCCGCGCGGGATCCGCATCAACCTGATAAGCCCGACGGTCCTCACCGAATCGGTCGAAACGTACGACGGCTTCTTCCCGGGCTTTGAAAGCGTGCCGGCCGCCACCGTGGCGCAAGCCTATCGCCGCAGCGTGGAAGGGGTGCAGACCGGGCGGGTGTATAAGGTGGGTTACTGAAGCAGGAAAGGGGCGAGGAACGCTCGCCCCGTCACGATCAGAGCCTGCGTCGGATTTTCTCCACCATAGCGGTGGTTGAGATCCCGTAGCGGTCGTGCAGGGTTGGCAGCGCCCCCGCATCAAGGAACGCGTCCGGCAGTGCGACGGTATCAAAATCCACGTTCACGCTGTTGCGCATTAACAGCGACGCGACGGCCTCACACAGCCCGCCAACGCTGCTGTGGTTTTCCGCCACAATAACCAGCCGTCCCGGTTTCGCGGCCTGCGCCAGAATGGTCTCCTCATCCAGCGGTTTAATGGTGGGCGAGTGCAGTACCGCCACGCTGACGTTATCCTTACGCAGCTGCTTTGCTGCCTCCAGCGCGCGCATGGTCATTAGCCCTGAGGCGATGATCAGGACGTCGCTCCCCTCTTCCAGCAGCACGGCTTTGCCCAGCGTAAACTGGTAATTGTACTGGTCCAGCACCACCGGCACCTTGCCGCGCAGCAGTCGCATATACACCGGCCCATTGTGCGCCGCGATCGCCGGTACAGCCTGTTCGGTGTCTATCGCGTCGCAGGGATCGATGATGGTCATCCCCGGAATACCGCGCATAATCGCAATATCTTCCGTCGCCTGGTGGCTCGGACCGTAGCCCGTGGTTAACCCCGGCAGTGCAGCGCATATCTTCACGTTGAGATGCTCTTCGGCGATAACCTGATGAATAAAATCGTAGGCACGACGGGTGGCAAAGACCGCATATGTCGTGGCGAAGGGAATAAACCCCTCTTTTGCCATTCCCCCGGCCGCGCCCATTAAGAGTTGCTCCGCCATTCCCATCTGGAAGAAACGTTCCGGATACGCCTGGGCAAAGATATGCAGATCGGTATATTTCGACAAATCCGCCGTCATACCGACAACTTCCGGGCGCTGTTCCGCCAGCTTCACCAGCGCATGGCCGAACGGTGCAGAGCGCGTCTCCTGGCCGTCTTCCGCAATAGAGGCAATCATGGCCGACGTGGTTAAACGCGGTTTTTTCTCCGTTATCTGGCTCATTACAGCACTCCTTCAGGTTTGTTGGCATCCAGCACGGCGAGTGCCTTTTGCCACTCGTCAGCATCCACGCGAATAAAATGGTTCTTGTCACGTTGTTCGAGGAAAGGCACACCTTTGCCCATCAGCGTGTCGCACAAAATGACGCGTGGCTGGTTTTCCGGATAGCGTCTGGCGTTATCAAACGCCGCCACCAGCGCAGGGACATCGTTGCCATTTACGCGCTGCACATACCAGCCGAACGAGGTCCATTTATCTTCCAGCGGCTCAAAGCCAAGGATCTTGTGCGAATTGCCGTCTGCCTGCTGGCGGTTAATGTCCACCAGCACGATCAGGTTCGACAGGCCATGGTGCGCTGCAGACATAGCCGCTTCCCAGGTTGATCCTTCGTCAAGCTCACCGTCCGACATGGAGTTAACGACCCATGCCGCGCTCTGCTTGTGCTTCAGCCCAAGCGCCATGCCGACCCCAATACTTAACCCCTGTCCCAGCGAACCACCGGAGATCTCCATGCCCGGCGTGTAAGTTGCCATACCGGACATTGGCAGGCGGCTGTCGTCCGAGCCGTAGGTCTCCAGCTCCTCTTCAGGAATGATCCCGGCTTCAATCAGAGCGGCATAACAGGCAATGGCGTAATGACCGTGGGAAAGCAGAAAACGGTCACGGCCTTCCCACTCCGGCTCGTCCGGCTTGAGGTTCATACCGTGGGTAAACGCGGTGGCCAGTACGTCGGCATAGCCCAGCGCCTGCCCGATGTAGCCCTGCCCCTGCACTTCACCCATGCGCAGCGCATAGCGGCGAATACGCCATGCCGCCGCGGCAACCTGTTGAACTGTGGTATCCGTCATCGTCGAGTCTCCTTAATGGATCAGCATGCCGCCGTTCACGTCGAGCGTGATACCGGTGGAGTAAGACGAAAGGTCGCTGCCAAGGAACAGCGCGGCGCGGGCAATATCCTGCGCGTCGCCGAGGCGGTTAAGCGGAATGCCCGCCAGGATGGCGGTTTTCATCTCATCGCTGAGCTTGCCTGCGGTGATGTCCGTCTGGATAAGGCCGGGTGTAATGCAGTTTACGCGTACGTTATCCGGCCCCAGCTCGCGGGCCATCGCTTTCGCCAGGCCCAGCACACCTGCTTTAGCCGCGCTGTAGTGGGGGCCGCCAAAAATACCGCCACCGCGCTGTGCTGATACCGATGAAATGCAGACAATGCTGCCCGACTTCTGCGCGCGCATGGTGGGGATCACCGCCTGGGACATCAACAGCGTGCCGCGCAGGCTGACGTCCAGCACCGCGTCGTAATTCTCGCGTTTAATATCCATCAGCTTAATCGGCTGAGTAATACCGGCGTTATTCACCAGAATATCGATGCGCCCGTATTTTCCCAGCACCTGCTCAATGGCGGCGTTGACCTGTAATTCATTGCTGACGTTCGCCGCAAGGCCCAGATGCTCTTCACCCAGATTCGCCGCCGCTGCCCGACTGGCCTCAGCATCTAAATCGATAATCACTACCTTCGCACCCTGCCCGGCATATAATTTAGCCGTGGCAAAACCCAAACCGCGTACAGAAGCCGCGCCGGTAATAACGGCGACTTTATCTTTCAGTAGCATATATTTACTCCACTATGGTAAAAGGAATTTATTTTTTATTTCGGTTCATCCAGCAACATAATCACAAACAGGCCAATCGCTGCACAAATACCGAAATAAATAAAGACAGAATTAAAACTTCCTGTTTTATCCAGCAGAAAACCTGCCAGCATCGGGGAAACAAATCCGCCGAGATTTCCGCCGCTATTGATAATTGACGCAGCAATGGGATACGTTTTACTGTCCGCAACGGCCATACCGTAAGCCGTAAAAGCAGGCCAGCCGATATTCAGACAGAGGCCGACAAAAAACAGCCCCACGCAAACCGCAACGGTGCTTTGCGGAATATTCAGCATGATGACCATCATTAACACGGTGCTGATGGCGGTAAACATCATGGTCGGTTTACGCCGACGGCCGAGCAGTTTGTCGGATACGTAACCGCCAAAAATCGCCCCGATAAATCCGCCGATGCACGGCATACTGGCGACCAGCCCCATGCTCATAAACGTAAAGCCTTTCTCTTTCACCAGATAGAGCGGGATCCACGTCAACAGGCCATACAGCACGCTGACCATCATGAAATAGGCCAGACAATCGCCGAGGATATTCTTCGAGGTAAACAGCCCTTTTACCGTGCTCACCGGGGCTAAGTCCCGCACGCGAATCAGGCGGTCAAGGCGCGCAAAGCCCGGTGAAATCACGATGTTTTCCCGTCTGGCGTCCGGCGTCTCCTGACCCACAGTAATGGTCTCCAGTTCGGCTTTAGAGACGAATGCGCTCTCTGATGGTCTGGTGCGCACCAGCAGATACCACAGAACGGCAATGACCAGACCGGGGATCGCGAAGGAGAAGAAGACCCAACGCCAGCCCCAGGTCATGGCGATCCACACCGCCAGCGGCGGCACGAGGATCGGCGCGAACATGGTGGCCGCGATGTAGACGCCGGTGGCGGTGGCCTTCTCCTTTGGTGGAAACCAGTTATTGATGGTGGAGGCCAGCCCGACGGGGCACGGCCCCTCCGTTAACCCCAGCCCCAGACGAATAAACTTCAAACCCAGAACTGAGGTCGCCGTGCCCATCAGCCAGGTAAACGCCGAGAAGCCGAATATCGACAGCGCCACCATGCCGCGAATACCCTTTTTGGCGATAAAAAAGCCCGCTGGAATTTGGCTCAATGCGTATCCCAAAAAGAACATACTGGCGATGGCACCGGCTTCGAAATTATTAATATGAAACTCATCAATGATAAAGGGCAGTACTGCACCAATATTTGTTCGGTCAGCATAGTTAATGGCATACACAATAAAAATTAATGCCAGCACAACGAAACGGTAATTGGTTTTTTTAGTGTTTATGTAGGGGACAGCATGTTCTATACGAGACATAACTTACCTCATTATTCGAACAACGTGAGTCGTTTTATTTTTACGTTCAAGGTCAATATATCGGCTCATGAATGAAACACCATTCAATAAACCTCATTTATTGCTGAGATAAATTTGATTCGCGATACAGCTCAAAAAAATAACATCGGGATTAAATTGCCCGCATGTCGTCTCAATGTTATGTTTTTTATCAATAAACATGACAGGAGTAGGCTATGTCCGCGCAGGATCGCCAGACGTTATCACTGCCCTCGCTCAGAAATTTGCAGGCATTCATCGCCGTCGCTAACGCATTGAGCATCCATCAGGCGGCCGAACAGCTCAACGTCACCCCCTCCGCGGTCAGCCATCAGATCGCGTCGCTGGAGTCGTGGATGGGCAAGAAATTATTCATCCGCAGCGGCAAAGGGGTTCAGCTCACCCCAACGGGCGAAAAATATCTGCGGGAGGTCTCGGCGGCGATGAGCGCCATCGGACGCGCCACCGATCAGATCGTCAAAGAGAAAGATAACGCCGTGCTTCGGGTGCACTCCTCGCCCACCTTCGGGTTGTCATGGCTGTTGCGCCGCCTGGGTAAGTTTCGCGCCGAATATCCCGATATCACCATCAATCTCACCTGCTCCTATGAGAATCTGCAATTCGCCAGAGATAATATTGATATTGATATCCGCCACGGTATCCCGGACTGGGATGCTTACCGGGTGATGACCATTAAAAACGACACGCTGGTGGTGCTGGCCTCGCCGGAGTATGCGCAAAAACACCCCATCAGCACACCCACCGATCTGCTGCAACAGTCACTCATCTCGTCCACCAGCACTCTGGTTAACTGGGAAAAATGGTTCGCCTGGCACAATATCGACAGGCCCTGGCTCAACTTCAGCCTCAGCTTTGACCGCTCCTATATGAGCTTTGAAGCGGCACGTATGGGGCTGGGATTTATCCTTGAGAGCAAAATGATGGCGACAGACCACCTGAAAGATGGCTCACTGGTGCAGGTACTGCCGGATGAGATGGGGATCGCTATTAACGCGCATCATCTGGTAATGCCGCATATGCATGAACGCGCGTGGAAGATCCAGCAGTTCGTTGAGTGGATTGACCGGGAGCTGCGGCTGTCGGGTTATCATCTGTAACGTCGGGTGGCGGCTTCGCCTTACCCGACCTACAAAATCTGCGGCCTGTTGCCCTCACCCCAACCCTCTCCCACAGGGAGAGGGAGAAATGCACATTAACCCACCGTGCCCCAGACAAGGTTCCCCTTATGGAAGGTCGCGGTGCGCGGTGAAATGCGCGCCACCGCCTCGGCGGAACAGGAGGCGTCCACCAGCACAAAGCTGGCATCGTCCTGCGCTTTCGGCCAGACGCGTTCACCTTTGTCGTTCAGCGGCAGCACGTCACCGGTCGCAATACCTAAAGCGCGGGACAGCGTCTGCTCATTAGGGCGGATATAGAGCTGGGCGTAGAGATTCGCTTTTTCCAGCATGTCCCCCAGGCCGTACGGTGACCAGTGGTCGATCACGCTGTCGGTGCCGGTCATGACAAACACGCCTTTATCGCGCAGCTGCTTCAGCGGCATATGCAGGGTGCCAATCGGCACGGTGGAGGCGATAGTCACCTGCTGCGCCGCCATGCGGGTGGCAATCTCGTCCACCTGCTGCTCGTTGAGCGTGGCCAGCGCAAAGGCGTGGCTGATGGTCAGTTTGCCCTTCAGTTGCGGGGTTTTCTCCACGGTTTCGACCATGTAGTTCACCGCCGCCACGCCCGCCGGGCTGGTTTCGTGCAGGTGAATATCCACCCCTTTGTCGTAATCCAGCGCAATCTGGAACATGGTGTCGAGAGATTTCTCCATCGCCCCGTCAACGTTGGTTGGGTCCAGCCCGCCCACGTAGTGCGCCCCGGCCTGCATCGCCTCGCGCATCAGCTTTTCGGAATTCGACAGCAGCAGGCCATGCTGTGGAAACGCTACGATCTCGCAGTCAAATCCGGGCTTGCGACGCGCCAGTACCGCCTGCAGGTTCTCGAGATTCTTCAGGCCCGAGACTGGCTCAATATTGCAGTGGCTGCGGGCGAGGGTGGAGCCTTTCGACTGGATCAAATCGATCAGCTTTTCGGCGCGCTCCTGGGTATAAGGCTGGAGTTCGGGGAGCAGCTTCTGCTCAAGGCGGATCATATCCTGAATGGTTGTACCCGCCGGGCGGTTGAGCGAACGCCACGGGCCGCCGTAGAAGGTTTTATCCAGGTGAATGTGCATATCGCGCATCGCCGGGAGCATCAGCTTGCCGCCTGCGTCATAGTGCGGCAGGGTGGCGTCCGCGTGACTTTTGTTATCGCGCAGGGCGACAATTTTCCCGTCTTTGATCTCCAGCGTTTTCAGCTCGGTGCGGGTGCTCGTCGCCACGCCGCCGTCGACGTTAAATCCGGCCTCCAGCAGCACGTTGTCCAGGTAGTAGTGTTTAGCGGTGATGTTCATCGGTTTGCCCGTCTCGCAGGTTGGTTTTGCGGAATCGGCAGCATACGCGACGGAACCGGTCGCGCCAAACAGCGCACAGGCGGTGACCATTTTGCCGCTCTGGCTGATAAATTCACGGCGGCTTTTATTTTCACTCATCTTATCTTCCTTCATTAACAATATGGGTACCGGTTTCCCCGCGCAGTGCGGCGGGCAGGCAGTCTGGCGAGGTGATGATCACGCGCTTGCCGCCATGGCGTAAAAATTCCAGCGAGGCGACGATTTTGGGCAGCATGCTGCCCGCCGGGAAATGGCCCTCGTCTTTGTAACGCGTCATCTGCGCCACGCTCACCGTGTCCAGCGCCTGCTGATTCGGCTTGCCAAAGTGGATGCACACTTTTTCGACCCCGGTGGTGATCACCAGTACGTCGGCGCGGATCTCGCGCGCCAGCAGCGCGGTGGAGAGATCTTTATCAATTACCGCGTCAACGCTCTGGTAATCGCCCTGCTCAGTGCGCACCACCGGAATACCGCCGCCGCCCGCGCCAATTACCACAAAGCCTTTTTGCGTCAGGGTCTTGATGGCATCGGCTTCAACAATGCGTAACGGCTGCGGCGAGGCCACCACGCGACGATAGCCCCGGCCAGAATCCTCAACAAAGTGCCAGTCCGGATGCGCCTGCTGCAGTTCATCGCGCTGCGCTTCGCTGAAGAACGCGCCGATAGGCTTGATCGGGTGGCTAAAGCCCGGATCGTTTTTATCCACCTCCACCTGAGTGACAACGGTGACCGCTTTTTGCTCACCGCGCGCAGACAGGCGGTTGTTAAGCGCCTGCTGGATCAGGTAGCCGATACCGCCCTGCGTATCCGCCACGCAGTTGGCCAGCGGCGTGAGCGGCAGTCCCTCCCGTTCGTGGGCGATTTCGGCGCGGCGCAGATCCAGCCCGACCTGGGGGCCGTTGCCGTGCGTGAGCACAATATCGTAGTCGGATGCCAGTATCTCCAGCACCGACTCTGCCACCGCCTTTACCGCCTGCGCCTGATGTTCAACCGACTGGCTGGCGTTATCTTTGATAATGCTGTTGCCGCCAATGGCGACGACCATAAGCTCTTTCATTTTGTTTCCTTTAGAAGGTGCGTTCTGGTGCCCTCACCCCGGCCCTTCTCCCACAGGGAGAGGGGGATTAACAGAGATATCCAGCACATGCTTCACCACAAACATGCCGCCCATCATCAGATACGCCGTCACAAACATCAGCGAACTGCCTTCGGCAAAGCCCACCACCGGGGCGTGGATCACGCCAAACAGCGCCAGCAGTGCGCCACCGGCGGCAGCAACGGCGCCGCGCAGCGGTTTGTTGATAATGGCGAAGATGGCGATGCAGCCCCACAGCATGCTGGCGAGCGGTGCGCCGCTGCCCAGATGCACCAGCCCCTCGTAGTAGATCCCTTTACTGTGCAGCACGTCGGTGCCGATTTTCGCCGCGCTGGTGCCCGCCGCACCCATCACGCTGTTCATCATGGTCAACGCCCAGTTGGCGATCCACGGGAACAGGCAGATGAAAATCACGGGCACCTCCACTTTGGGCGTTTCCCTCACCACCTGGTTGGCGGTGACAACGCCGATAAACACTAGGATCGGCACGATGGCGGTCATCGGAATGATGGCGAGCATAAACGCCCCCAGCCCGAACAGCGGCACGATAAACATCGTCACGCCGGAGGCCAGCGTGTAGCCGATGCTGGCGCCCATCGCTTTCCAGCCCGCATGACCCACATAGACCGTCACCGGGAACGGATTGCCCATCAGGCAGCCGAGCATGGAGGCCAGGCCGTTCGCCAGCATTACCTTGCGGGTCGGGTACTCGTCTCCCGCCGCGTGGGCGCTTTCAATGTTTTCCAGGTCAAAGATGTAGTTCGCCAGCCCCAGCGGCACGGCAGACGCCAGGTACGGCAGCGCGTGCGGCAAGCCCTGCAGGAAACCTTCTACATGGACTTCGGGCGGGTTAAAGCCGAAAGAGGACATTGAGGCTTTGATTGCCTCCGGGCTTTGCAGGCCGGAGATCCACGCTAACACCGTGCCAGCAATCAACAACAGCAGACCGGTCGGGATCCTGGCGAAGATCGGTTTTTTGCCGAACCAGTTAATGAAGATCAGCAGCAACACAATGAACGACACGGTGGGCGCTTCAAACGCCTGCAGCATCGGGTTCATCGCCAGCAACAGCAGGCCCAGGCCCGACAGACACGAGAGCAGCACGGTACGCGGGATCATCTTGCGGATGGTCTCCCCCAGGAAAGAGCCGCCCGCCAGAATCATCGCCTCGACAAAGCACCACACCAGACCGATCTGAATGGCAAAATCCGCGTCACCGGTTTGCTGGTAGACCGGCATCAGGACCAGAAAAGTAACGGTAAAAATCGACGGCGCGCTCGGGCCAGACGGCAGCGCGGTGACGTCCGTTCGTCCGGTGGCGCGCGCCATCTGCAGGCCAAACCACGCGTAGCAGACGCTCGCCACCAGCACCGCCAGCCCGAAGGCCGGCGCGATGCGTCCATAAACAATCTCCTTCGGGATGCCGACGACAAAAATGAGCAACCCCATCATGGTCAGCAAATTGGTCAGGTTGTTGGTCATCAACCCGAAATATGCCGCCCAGTCACCTCTTTTCCACTCCAGTTTCATGTTTTTCATGGATGCTTGCCTTATAAAAAGTAGCGATCGCGGAAGGTCAACAGCGCCTTTTCAAAACAGCTAAACGGCGGGTGCACAATGCCCGCGCCAATCATGCCAATACCGGCGTCTTTGTGGGCAATGGCGGTATTGATAACCGGCAGAATGCCGCTGCCTGCGACTCGGGTGATGTCGATGGCGGTTGGAATGCCCATAAACGACAGCAGCGGAATGGTGACGTTCGGGTTTTCACCGAGGGTGATTTCGCGCATCTGGCGGGAGAAATCGATGGCTTCTTCCACCGTACCGCCCACCAGAGCGACAATCGCCGGGGCCGTCGCCATCGCAAAGCCGCCGATACCGTAGGTTTCCGTGATGGCGCTATCGCCGATATCCAGCCCGGAGTCTTCCGGCTTGTAACCCGCGAACATCGGGCCAATCACCTGCTGCGCCGGGCCGGTGAACCACTGCCCTGGCAGGCCAGAGACGCGCAGACCAAACTCGTAGCCGTTACGCGCCATGGTGGTGACCACGGTGCTGTGCTCAATGCCGTGGGCGGCGTCCAGCGCGGCCTTACACATCGCCATCCACGTCGGGCCGGAGAAGTAGTCGCTGCTGGCGACAAACTCAAATACCTCGCGCTGCTGCGCCACCGGATAGCCCGCCTGGATCAGCCCCGGCGTCAGCGCCTGGATCAGCAGCGTGGTGCCCGCGTTGTTGCGGTTGTGGCATTCGTCACCCATGTGCAGCGCCTGAGCCAACATCAGGCGCAGATCGATTTCGCCGATAATCTTCATGGCGTCGCGCAGCATCGGGCCAAGCACATCGCGCATCCAGTTCAGACGGTCAATGACGCTCTGGTCGTTGGCGCCCATGCGCAGGATTTTCGCCATCTGCTCGCTGAGGTTGGTGTAGGCGCGGTTGCCGTAGGTTTTGTTCTCAACGATATGCATAAACATCGACGCGGAGGTGACGCCCGCCATCGAGCCCACGCAGTCGTGCTCGTGGCACGGCGAGAAGGTGATGTCGCCTGAAGCCGCCAGCCTTGCCGCCTCCTCCAGATCGTTCGCCAGCCCTTCAAACACCAGCGCGCCGGTGACCGCGCCTTTCATCGCGCCACACATATTTTCCCAGCTCACCGGAGGACCGGCATGCAGAATGGTGGTACGGGTCATCCCCGGCACAACGTTAATCGCCTGGTCGTACCCCACCAGCACCGGGTGGGACTGAATGATGCGCTCCAGCGCAATCTTGTTGGCGGCAGCGATCTTCTCTGCCAGCGGCTCCGCGGCCAGCTGGTCGAGCGCTTCGACGATCTGCATATTGCCCTGCCCCGGCGGTGCCCAGTCGAGCTGGGTGACGGGGACGTGCTGTTTTTTAAGATCGTCACTGAACAGCGCAATACCGACGTTAATGACGTTCAGCGGTTGGTTGAATAAGGTGGTCATCAGGCGTTCTCCCCTTTGCAGACAAATTCGCGTGCCAGTAATCCGGTGTTAGTACTGCTGCTGGCCCAGATCACGCCGGCATCGGTCAAAAGCTGACACTGCTGCGCCAGCGACTGGGGATCCTGGTCGGTGCCCAACACATAGCCGAGGATCTCCAGCGGACGGTTATCGGCTTTCGCAATCGCCTGCGCCTCTTTAATGGCATCGAGCATCACGCCGACCGGATCCTCATGCGCGCCAAAGCCCAGCACGAAGTCCATCACAATTACGCCCACTTCCGGATCGCGCGCCTCCTGCAGCAGGCGGCTGATGCGGTTGGTCGGGTCGATCATCGGGTGCGGTTTGCCGTTGGTGAAATCGTCATCCCCAAAATCGAGGAAGGTGTGAGCCTGGCTGACGTTAATGTCGCGCAGGCGTTTCGCCGGATCGGGCTGAATGTTGCTGTAGACGTCGTCGTACTTCTCAAGCGCGGCGAACATCGCTTCATCACACAGGGTGCCGCCACAGAACAGACCGCGAATGTATTTCTGCTGCGGAGTGAGACGGGCGCGCACCTCTTCAATCAGGGGCCAGTTGAGCGGATGCAGGTCAAGGGACGCTTTGTTGATACCGGTGAGCAGCACGGCCTTCAGGGCCGCCTCTTTGGTGCCGCGGGCGAACTGCAGACCGTCTTCATCGGCGGGCGGTTCGTTGCGACCAAGGAAACAGGCGATGACGGGTTTGCGACAGGCCCGGGCACGCGCCAGCACCTTTTCTGCCACCGCTGGCGCTGGCGGTTTGGAGATCAGCGCGATGACCTGGGTGGCATCGTCGGCCTCCAGCATGTCGATGGCGTCGAGCATCATCAGACCACCGATTTTTTCACTGAGATCGCGCCCGCCGGTGCCAATCAGCTGCGATACCCCGCCGCCAAATTCATGAATGCGCACGCTCAGCTCCTGGCTACCGGTGCCGGACGCCCCGACAATGCCTATCGACCCGCGGCGTACGGCGTTGGCGAAGCACAGTCCTGCGCCGTTGATGATGGCAGTGCCGCAGTCTGGCCCCATCATCAGCAGCCCTTTCTGGTGCGCCAGCTGCTTGAGCGCCAGCTCATCGTCGAGGGATACGTTATCGGAAAAGAGCATCACGTTGAGATCGTTTTCAAGCGCCTTGCGCGCTTCGCGTGCCGCAAACATGCCGTTTACTGAAATCACCGCCAGGTTACTGTCGGGACGGTGGGCTTTCGCGCTGGCCAGAGTCGCGTAGCGTGCTTCATGGGTGCCCGCGCTCTCTTTTCGGGTGAATAACGCTTCAATCGCCGCCAGGGTTTCATCATTGGCCGCGTCGCCTTTAATGACGATCATCAGATCGCCGTTTTTCGCATCCTCTAATTCCGGCGTTAACAGCCCGAGGTTTTTTAATACGCCTTTGTTCATTTCCGTCGCCATCGCCACAAACGCCTGCTCAACGCCTGGCAATTTATTGGCTTTGGTGGAAACGGACATTAATGAGACGGAGTCAAAATACGTGTTCTTTTTAATCACGATTTTTGTGGGCATTATTTTCTCCTGAATGCGGATAAAAGGGGGCCGCCGTCGTGCAAAATGCACGTCGGAAAAATACGTTTGAAATGGGGGCCAGCCGGAAACAGGCTGGCCGAATAAATTACGCGCCCGCCGCCAGCAGCAGATCAGCTATCGCGTGGTAGCCTTTTTCCCGCGCCAGTTCGAGCGGGGTTTTACCGTATTTATCGGTCATATGCGGATTCGCACCGTGGTCCAGCAGCAGCTTCACGATCGCCTGCTGTTTCGGGCCGCCGTCATTCAGGACAATGGCTTCCAGCAGCGGCGTCCAGCCGACAAAATTGGTGTGATTAACGTTGATATCGGTTTTTTCCAGCAGCTCGCGGACAATCTCCACATGTCCTTTCTCACTGGCGGGCGTAATCCCCACTCCGCCGAAGCGCGTCAGACGGTCCAGATCCGGGTTGGCGGGCAGAACAAGCCGCAGCAGGGTTAAATCATTGGTCAGGCAGCTGATCAGGAAGGGGTTAAAACAGGTCTGGTCCTGTTTATCTATATCCGCACCGGCGTCAATTAATAACGCGACACAGGGGTAATGTTTTTTCAGGCTGGCAATAACAATGGCGGTTCTTTTCTGACGGTTGGTGGCGTTAATATCGACACCTTTCTCAAGGCAGGCTTTTAGCGCGTCGACATTACCCTGCTCTGCCGCCAGTAAAAATTCCGTCACAAGTTCGTTCGCAGACATACAGACTCCCGATGGTGTGTTGCTGATGACCTGAGAATAGCAACAGCCCTTTCAGAAAAGAATCCGCTTAAAAATCATTCATCGACAGTCAATTCATTGTTGAGTTAAATTCAACGGTTCAGCCAAAACGTGCGTCTGTGCAACCTTTTTCTTATGGGTAAGCGTTTTTTCAGGCCATTCACGGCATTTTGCTTATGACCAAAGAAGCCTTGCATAACAAGGCCTGTAGCTAAACATCAGAACTGTGACCGCCGTCAAATGCGTTGTTGCGCCGCTGTTAAAATATGTTCAAAACTGATGGTAACCCGGAGCCGTAATATGAATTCCATCTTTACTGAAGAGAATCTGCTGGCCTTCACCACGGCGGCGCGTTTTGGCAGTTTCAGCAAAGCCGCCGCCGAGCTGGGTGTGACCACGTCGGCCATCAGTTACACCATCAAACGTATGGAGACCGGGCTGGACGTGGTGCTGTTTGTGCGTAACACCCGCAGCATTGAGCTGACCGAGTCCGGCTTTTACTTTTACCGCAAGGCTACCGATCTGCTGAACGATTTCTATGCCATCAGGCGTGGGATAGACACCATCTCTCAGGGCATCGAGGCGCGGGTACGCATCTGCATCAATCAGCTTTTGTATACCCCACGTCATACCGCGCGGCTGCTGCAGGTGCTGAAAAAGCAGTTTCCCACCTGCCAGATCACCGTCACCACGGAGGTCTATAACGGCGTCTGGGACTCAATCATCAATAACCAGGCCAATATCGCGATTGGCGCGCCGGATACGCTTCTTGACGGCGGCGGCATTGATTACACGGAGATTGGCGCTATCCGCTGGGTATTCGCCATCGCGCCGGAACACCCGCTGGCGTTTGTCCCGGAACCGATCGCGGAAAGCCAGCTGCGCCTCTACCCGAACATCATGGTGGAGGACACCGCGCACACCATTAATAAGAAGGTCGGCTGGCTGCTGCACGGGCAGGAGGCGATTCTGGTGCCGGATTTTAACACCAAATGCCAGTGTCAGATTCTGGGGGAAGGGATCGGTTTTTTACCGGAATACATGACCCGGGAGGCCGTAGCGGACGGGCTGCTGGTGACACGACGCATTAATAACCCGCGTCAGGATTCGCGCATGCTGCTTGCCACGCAGCATGCGGCGACCGGCCAGGTCACGCGATGGATCAAACAGCAGTTCGGCCCGCAGGGCGTACTGACCGGGATCTACAGCGACTTACTGTGGCGTACCTAGTTTCTCGTCTGAACCCAAAACGCGTGGATAAGTCCAGGGAAGTAGCCCAGTATGGTCAGAAGGATATTCAGGATAAACGCCCAGCCCAGTCCCTTGCCAAGCAGTACGCCCAGCGGCGGGAGAATAATCGTAAAAACAACACGCCAAAAACCCATAAAGACTCCGTGCAAGCTAACCAATTGAAAATTATAAAAGAGACATCTCTAAGCGTAGCCAGTTTACGGGTAACTGCCATTCGGCTGGCGCGCTTTTACCTGCCTTTACCCTCTTTACACTGGCTTAAATCCTTCTTTAAATGCTCTACTACATAAAACACGATCGTAAGGAAACACCATGTCTCTTCCTCTGATTACGCCACAGCAGGCAAACGCGCTTATTGATGACGGCGCAAAGCTGATTGATATTCGCGATCCTGACGAATATGCCCGCGAGCATATTCCCGTCGCACAGTCCGTGCCACTGGACACCTTACCCGGCGCACTGAACGCTGGGGCAGGTGAAACGGTGATTTTTCACTGCCAGTCCGGGGCCAGAACATCGAACAACGCCGCACGTCTTGCCCTGGCGGCGTCGCCTGCTCAGGCCTTGGTGGTCGAGGGCGGTATTCAGGGCTGGAAACAGGCCGGACTGCCGACCGTAGAAGATAAATCCCAGCCGCTGCCGCTGATGCGTCAGGTGCAGATTGCTGCCGGGCTGCTGATTCTGTGCGGCGTGGTGCTGGGCTATACGCTCTCCAGCGGCTTCTTCCTGCTGAGCGGTTTTGTCGGGGCCGGGCTTCTGTTTGCTGGCCTGACCGGATTTTGCGGCATGGCAAGACTGCTCAAGGTGATGCCGTGGAACAGACATACCTCATAAGCAGTAATCGATGAACCCTGCTGTACCCGGCGTGTGACGTGGGCTACAGTGAAGATCGCTAAAACGATGAGGAGGTTCTATGTTTTCTGTCGGTGATTATGTGCAACCGCGTCAGGGCGGCCCGAAACTGAAAGTGCTCGAAGTGAATGGGGATAGCATTGTGGCCGTTCAGGCCAGCAATGAGCAGGGCGAGAAATATACCCTGAAAGCAGCGGATGTTGCGCTGTACACCGAAGACGGTGATTTTGGCGTCTGCTAAACAGACAACCGGGCGGAGTCTTCCGCCCGGCTCACGCATTAGATCAGAAAATCATCCAGTGATTTGCCGTTTTCCAGCGCATTGGCAATAGGCTTCGGCGTGCGGCCCTGACCGGTCCACGTTTTCTCTTCACCGTTCTGGTCAATAAAGCGATATTTTGCTTCACGCGGCTTACGTTTTTTCGCCGATTTACCCGCATGCGCCAGCTCTACACCCAGCAGATCGGACGGTGAAATACCATCGGCTTTCATCCGTTCCAGCAGAGCATTAATTTTTTCCTGCTGCTCAGCGCGCTGTTGCTCTAATTCCGCCTGCTCACTACGTTTCTCTTCAGCAACGACCCTGACTTTTTCCAGCATTTCCTCAAGAACGTCCAGGGATAATTCACGCGCCATGGCGCGCAGAGTTCGGATATTATTAAGATTCTGTAACGTCAAAGACATATTATTTGAAAACCTTTTTTGTGGTGAGTCGTAAAATCAAAGCGAAGAATAATTCATTTCAAACATAATATCCACCCATCGACGCTTTTTGTCATTATTGTAAATATTTTTAAAGACACCGCTTATATTATCCGGATATCGCGTTGTCGCGCTGCTTTTAATAAACATTCATAACAACATAAACGGTCGGTTTTAAGGCAAATCGCAGGAGGGTACGCTGCGCGCTGCGTGTCGCACGGTCGCCGCCCACGCATCGCAAGCAACTTGTTGATTTTGCGCATCAAAAAACAGGACGAGAAAGAAAATAACGAAGCGAGCAAAAAACCATCATCTTTAGAGGATTTTGTGGAAAAAACGCGAGTAAATAAAAATTTAACGCTAGTTGTTAGTTTAAAGCCAGAAGGATACGCTATACACGTCAACCAAACCAACCCAAATCACTAAGATCATTACTTTTGTGCGTCTCAAGGAGCTCAGCCATGTTCTCACCGCAATCTCGCCTGCGCCACGCGGTAGCGGATACTTTCGCGATGGTTGTCTACTGTTCCGTCGTGAACATGCTGATTGAAATATTCCTCTCCGGAATGACCTTCGAGCAGTCACTTTCTTCGCGTCTGGTAGCGATCCCGGTGAACATTATTATCGCCTGGCCTTACGGCTTATACCGTGATGCCGTAATGCGCTTCGCCCGCCGCATCAGCCCGTCTGGCTGGATGAAAAACCTGGCAGATGTGCTGGCCTATGTGACGTTTCAGTCGCCGGTGTATGTGGCGATCCTGTTGACGGTGGGGGCAGACTGGCATCAGATTGCCGCAGCGGTGAGCTCAAATATCGTGATTTCGATGTTGATGGGCGCGGTGTATGGCTATTTCCTCGACTACTGTCGTCGCCTGTTCAGGGTCAGCCAGTACAGCCAGGCAAAAGCCTGATATGAAGCGACTGGCATATGCCAGTCGCAGTATTATTGTGCGTCGCCAAACAGTCCCTTCAGAAACCGCTCCAGCGCCATACGCGAGCTAAAACCATGCGGAATACCATAATGCTCGTGCGTCTCGCCGCCTAAATAGAGCGGAAATTGCTGGTAGTGATCGCAGGTTTTAATATCCGAGGCAGGCTCAGCAAATGACAGACTTCTGTCTTTCAGCGTCGGGTGAATAATAAGAGCGGTACGCCCCATTCTGGCTTCACGATTCACGTAAACATAATTCTCGCCACGGCGATAGCCATACGCTTTTGGCGTCACTTCATCCATGGTGAATCCCGCTTTTTCAAGAACGCGCGCCACCTCATCCGGTCGTAAATACATATCTTTTCCTCGTTATCTTTTCCTGCCCGGCAACCTTACAGTATTCAGCATTAGCAGGGCTTTCAGAATATTCCATAAACGACCTGATGAGTCGTGACTCGCTTCAGATATTAAATTTCTGAACTAAACTAAACCGGAAGACAAAATTATGGAGGATCGTATGTTTAACAGACCGAACCAAAACGATATTAACGACGACGCTCAGGATATTCGTAATGATGTCAGCAGATTAGCGGACACGCTGGAGGAGGTGCTGAAATCCTGGGGCTCCGATGCGAAGGACGATGCGGAGGCCGCAAAACGTAAGGCTCAGTCTCTGCTGCGTGAAACACGCGCCCGGATGCATGGCCGCTCTCGTGCCACCCAGGCTGCCTGCGACATGGCAAGTTGCGCCACCACCTTCGTTCGTGAAAAACCGCTGTGTACCCTGGGTACGGTCGCGGCGGTGGGTATTTTTGTTGGCGCCCTGCTTAGCCTGCGTAAGTAAGCACGCGTTATCAGCCCCGGTTGCCTCTGGCGCCGGGGCTTTTCTTTGCCTGAAAGCCTGAAAAACCCGTGCAGCCTGCCCTGCCCCGCTGTGCTCATCATTGGGGCGCCATCAATCTGAATTTCCCATATCTTGTATGGTTGAAACTTAGCACAACTACATCTAGTATTCCCTTTAGCAAGACACACACAACCTGACGCGATGCTTCGCGCCGTTCTCTCATTTTAAATGGAAATACGAATCATGAGCATTATTATTTACACTCGTAACGATTGTGTTCAGTGCCACGCGACCAAACGCGCTATGGAAAGCCGCGGGGTGGACTTTGAGATGGTGAATATCGATCTGGTGCCCGAGGCTGCCGATACTCTGCGTGCCCAGGGATTTCGCCAGCTGCCAGTGGTGGTGGCCGGGGAAACCAGCTGGTCTGGCTTTCGCCCGGACATGATTAACCGCCTCGCCGCGCAGGCCGCAAGGGCATGAGTGGGCTGGTCTACTTCTCCAGCAGCTCGGAAAACACGCTCCGCTTTATTGAGCGCGTCGGGCTGCCTGCGGTGCGCATTCCGCTCAACGAGCGGGAGCGTATTCAGGTAGACGACCCTTACATTCTGGTGGTTCCCAGCTATGGCGGCGGCGGTACGGCAGGTGCGGTACCGCGTCAGGTGATCCGCTTTCTCAACGATCCCCATAACCGCGCGCTTATTCGCGGCGTGATTGCGGCGGGCAATCGTAATTTCGGCGACGCCTTTGGTCGCGCCGGGGATGTCATCTCTCAAAAATGCGGCGTGCCGTATCTCTATCGCTTTGAACTGATGGGGACACAGCAGGACGTAGAGAACGTGCGTAAAGGAGTGAACGAATTTTGGCAACGACAACCGCAGAACGCGTAATGCAGGCGACACCGGACTACCACGCCTTAAACGCGATGCTTAACCTCTACGATCGCGAGGGGCGCATCCAGTTTGGGAAAGATCATGACGCCGTGGACGCCTTTTTTGCCGCCCACGTCCGTCCAAACAGCGTGACGTTCGCCAGCCAGGATGAGCGTCTCGACTACCTGGTCAACGAAGGGTATTACGAAGAACGCGTGCTCTCCCGTTACGACCGCGCCTTTGTGGTCAGGTTATTTGAGCGGGCCCACGCCAGCGGTTTTCGGTTCCAGACGTTTCTGGGCGCCTGGAAGTATTACAACAGCTACACCCTGAAAACCTTTGACGGCAAACGCTACCTTGAAAGCTTTGAGGATCGCGTAGTGATGGTGGCGCTGACCCTGGCCCAGGGCGATGAAGCCCTGGCTGAACAGCTGATGGAAGAGATCCTCTCCGGACGCTTCCAGCCGGCCACCCCGACCTTCCTTAACTGCGGCAAGGCCCAGCGCGGCGAGCTGGTCTCCTGTTTCCTGCTGCGTATAGAAGACAATATGGAGTCGATTGGCCGCGCGGTGAATTCGGCGCTGCAGCTGTCCAAACGCGGCGGCGGCGTGGCGTTTTTACTGTCTAACCTGCGTGAAGCGGGTGCGCCAATTAAGCGCATTGAGAACCAGTCATCCGGCGTGATCCCGGTGATGAAGATGCTGGAAGATGCCTTCTCCTACGCCAACCAGCTTGGCGCGCGTCAGGGGGCCGGGGCGGTCTACCTGCACGCCCACCACCCGGACATTCTGCGTTTTCTGGATA
This sequence comes from Enterobacter sp. T1-1, assembly GCF_000710795.1. Taxonomy (NCBI): domain Bacteria; kingdom Pseudomonadati; phylum Pseudomonadota; class Gammaproteobacteria; order Enterobacterales; family Enterobacteriaceae; genus Enterobacter; species Enterobacter sp. T1-1. The sequence continues at coordinate 20,576 of NZ_JALW01000075.1, forward strand.
CCAAACGCGAAAACGCCGACGAAAAAATCCGTATCAAAACCCTGTCGCTCGGCGTGGTGATCCCGGATATCACCTTTAAGCTCGCCAAAGAGAATGCCGACATGGCGCTGTTCTCGCCGTATGACATCGAGCGAATTTACGGCAAAGCGTTTGGCGACGTGGCGATAAGCGAGCTTTACGACGAGCTGGTTGCCGACGATCGCATTCGCAAAAAATACATCAACGCCCGCGATTTCTTCCAGCGGCTTGCCGAAATTCAGTTTGAGTCCGGCTACCCGTATATCATGTATGAAGACACGGTAAACCGTGCGAACCCGATTGCCGGGCGCATCAACATGAGCAACCTCTGTTCGGAGATTTTGCAGGTCAACAGCGCGTCCACTTATGACGAGAATCTGGACTACGCCGACATCGGCAAAGATATCTCCTGCAACCTCGGGTCGCTGAATATTGCCCACACCATGGATTCCCCCGATTTTGGCCGTACGGTCGACACGGCAGTTCGCGGCCTGACGGCAGTATCAGACATGAGTCATATCCGCAGCGTGCCGTCCATTGAGGCAGGCAACGCCGCGTCGCACGCCATCGGCCTGGGGCAGATGAACCTGCACGGCTATCTGGCGCGGGAAGGCATCGCTTACGGCAGCCCGGAAGGGCTGGATTTCACCAACCTCTATTTTTACACCATCACCTGGCATGCGCTGCACACCTCAATGATGCTGGCGCGCGAGCGCAACCAGCGCTTCGCGGGCTTTGAGCAGTCGCGCTATGCCAGCGGGGAATATTTCAGTCAGTACCTGGAGGGCGACTGGCAGCCGAAAACGGAGAAAGTGCGCGCGTTGTTTGCCCGCGCCGGGATCGTTCTGCCCACGCGCGAAATGTGGCAGCAGCTGCGTGACGATGTGATGCGCCACGGCATCTATAACCAGAACCTGCAGGCGGTGCCGCCCACCGGCTCTATCTCCTATATCAATCACGCCACGTCGAGCATTCACCCGATTGTGTCGAAAATTGAGATCCGCAAGGAGGGCAAAACCGGGCGCGTCTACTACCCCGCCCCGTTTATGACCAATGAAAACCTGGCGCTGTATCAGGACGCGTATGAAATTGGCCCGGAAAAAATCATCGATACCTACGCCGAGGCAACCCGGCACGTGGATCAGGGCCTGTCGCTGACGCTCTTCTTCCCGGACACGGCCACCACGCGGGATATCAACAAAGCACAGATTTATGCCTGGAAGAAAGGCATTAAAACGCTCTATTACATTCGCCTGCGCCAGCTTGCGCTGGAAGGCACCGAAATCGAAGGCTGCGTGTCCTGCGCGCTGTAAGGAGAAAGGATGAAACTGTCACGCGTGAGTGCGATTAACTGGAACCACATTCAGGATGATAAGGACCTGGAGGTGTGGAACCGCCTGACCAGCAACTTCTGGCTGCCGGAAAAAGTGCCGCTTTCTAACGATATTCCGGCCTGGCAAACCCTGAGTCATGCCGAGCAGCAGCTGACAATTCGCGTCTTTACCGGTCTGACGCTGCTGGACACCATCCAGAATACCGTTGGCGCCCCCGCGCTGATGGCCGATGCGCTGACGCCGCACGAAGAGGCGGTGATGTCGAACATCAGCTTTATGGAAGCGGTGCACGCCCGCTCTTACAGTTCGATCTTCTCGACGCTGTGCCAGACCACAGATGTGGATGCGGCCTACAGCTGGAGTGAAGAGAGCGAGTCACTGCAGCGCAAGGCCAACCTGGTGCTGGATTATTATCAGGCCGATGAGCCGCTGAAGAAGAAAATCGCCAGCGTGTTTCTGGAATCATTCCTCTTCTACTCCGGCTTCTGGCTGCCGATGTACTGGTCGAGCCGCGGCAAACTCACCAACACCGCCGATCTCATTCGCCTCATCATCCGGGATGAAGCGGTGCACGGGTATTACATCGGCTATAAGTACCAGAAAGGGCTGGAGAAAGTCAGTGATGCCAGACGCGAGGAGCTAAAAGGATTTGCCCTTGATTTGCTGATGGATCTCTATGATAACGAACTGAGCTATACCGAAGAGCTCTACGCCGGAACCGGCTGGGAAGAGGAGGTAAAAGCCTTCCTCTGTTACAACGCCAATAAGGCGCTGATGAACCTCGGCTACGAGGCGTTGTTCCCGCCGGAAATGGCCGACGTGAACCCGGCAATTCTGGCGGCGCTCTCCCCCAACGCTGACGAAAACCACGACTTCTTTTCCGGGTCCGGCTCATCGTATGTGATGGGTAAAGCGGTGGAAACAGAAGATGAGGACTGGGATTTTTAATGAGCGCCTTAACGTTCATTAATTAAATATAAATATTCCAATTTCCTTCCGGATATTTCACCTTCAGCTACACTGTCATCTCCACGACATATTCGCCTGAATCACTCCGTTCCAGGCGAATTCCCCCGATGGCGCAGCAAAAAATTCACAAAAATTCAGATCGCGCTCAGCCCTTTACTCATGGGAAATTCAGCCGTTTCGCTTACTGCAAAATTCAACCCATAAGCAAACCCAGGGTTGCCTCAGAATCTGAGTATGTTAGGGTTATGCCCGTTAACAATTTACCATGGTAATCATATCGACATAAACAAATAACAGGACACTCTCTATTGCATGGCAATTAAATTAGAAGTGAAGAATCTTTATAAAATATTTGGCGAGCATCCGCAGCGCGCATTCAAATATATTGAAAAAGGCCTTTCGAAAGAGCAAATTCTGGAAAAAACCGGGCTATCGCTTGGCGTTAAAGACGCCAGTCTGGCCATTGAAGAAGGCGAGATTTTTGTCATCATGGGGTTATCCGGTTCGGGTAAATCCACTATGGTTCGCCTTCTCAATCGCCTGATTGAACCCACCCGTGGGCAGGTCCTGATTGATGGTGTAGACATTGCCCAAATATCAGATGCCGAACTCCGCGAGGTGCGCAGAAAAAAGATTGCGATGGTCTTCCAGTCGTTCGCCCTGATGCCGCATATGACGGTACTGGATAATACCGCCTTTGGTATGGAATTAGCGGGCGTTGCCGCCAGCGAACGTCAGGAAAAAGCGCTTGATGCATTGCGCCAGGTGGGGCTGGAAAATTATGCCCATGCGTATCCGGATGAGCTTTCCGGCGGCATGCGTCAGCGTGTAGGTTTAGCCCGCGCATTAGCCATTAATCCCGATATTTTATTAATGGATGAAGCCTTCTCGGCGCTTGATCCCTTAATTCGCACCGAGATGCAGGATGAGCTGGTAAAATTACAGGCCAGACACCAGCGCACCATTGTCTTTATTTCTCACGATCTCGATGAAGCCATGCGTATTGGCGACCGCATTGCCATTATGCAAAATGGCGAAGTGGTGCAGGTCGGTACACCGGATGAAATTCTGAATAATCCGGCAAATGATTATGTGCGGACCTTCTTCCGCGGCGTGGATATTAGCCAGGTGTTTAGCGCCAAAGATATTGCCCGTCGTACCCCGAACGGCATTATCCGTAAAACGCCAGGTTTCGGTCCGCGCTCTGCCCTTAAGCTTCTGCAGGACGAAGACCGTGAATACGGTTATCTGGTTGAACGCGGCAATAAATTTGTCGGCGTTGTCTCCATCGATTCTCTCAAAACCGCGCTCAGCGAAAACCAGGGAATTGATGCGGCGTTAATTGACGCTCCGCTTGCCGTGGATGCCGAAACGCCGCTCAGCGAGTTGCTCTCTCACGTCGGCCAGGCACCCTGTGCCGTGCCGGTTATTGGGGAAGAACAACAGTACGTCGGCATCATCTCAAAACGGATGTTGCTGCAGGCTTTAGATCGCGAGGGGGCAAACCATGGCTGATCAATCTAACCCGTGGGGCACCACAGAGGCAGCAGACAGCGCTGCGCAATCTGCCGATGCGTGGGGTTCCACGCCAGCACCTGCCGATGGCGGTGGCGCGGCAGACTGGCTCAATAATGCGCCAGCACCGGCACCAGAACATTTCAATATTATGGATCCGTTCCACAAAACGCTGATCCCCCTGGACAGCTGGGTAACGGAGGGGATCGACTGGGTGGTTACCCATTTCCGTCCCGTCTTCCAGGGGATCCGCGTTCCGGTGGATTACATCCTCAACGGCTTCCAGCAGCTGATGCTGGGCATGCCCGCGCCGGTGGCGATTGTGCTGTTCTCGCTGATCGCCTGGCAGTTTGGTAGCGCAGGCATGGGGATCGCCACGCTGATCTCGTTGATTGCGATTGGTGCCATTGGCGCGTGGTCGCAGGCGATGATCACCCTGGCGCTGGTGCTGACCGCCCTGCTCTTCTGCATTGTCATTGGATTGCCTACGGGGATCTGGCTGGCGCGCAGTCCACGGGCGGCGAAGATCGTTCGTCCGCTGCTGGATGCGATGCAAACCACGCCAGCGTTCGTTTATCTGGTGCCCATCGTGATGCTGTTCGGTATCGGCAACGTGCCGGGCGTGGTGGTGACCATTATCTTCGCCCTGCCGCCGATCATTCGTCTGACAATACTCGGGATTAACCAGGTGCCTGCGGATCTGATTGAGGCCTCCCGTTCGTTCGGTGCCAGCCCGCGGCAGATGCTGTTTAAAGTTCAGCTCCCGCTGGCAATGCCTACCATCATGGCGGGGGTTAACCAGACGCTGATGCTGGCGCTCTCGATGGTGGTGATCGCCTCGATGATTGCCGTTGGCGGGCTGGGTCAAATGGTACTGCGCGGTATTGGCCGCCTCGATATGGGGCTGGCGACCGTCGGCGGCGTGGGCATTGTGATCCTCGCCATTATCCTTGACCGCCTGACCCAGGCTGTCGGTCGTGATTCACGCAGTCGCGGCAACCGTCGCTGGTATACCACCGGCCCTGTCGGGTTACTCACCCGCCCATTCAGAAAATAAGGAACAACGATGCGACATAAGGTACTTTTTGCCACAGCGTTTGCCACCCTTGTCTCCACCAGCGCATTCGCCGCGGACCTGCCGGGTAAAGGCATTACCGTGCAGCCGGTGCAGAGCACCATTTCGGAAGAGAGCTTCCAGACGCTTATCGTCAGCCGCGCGCTGGAGAAGCTGGGTTATACGGTCAATACGCCGAGCGAAGTGGATTACAACGTCGGCTACACCTCGATTGCCTCCGGTGATGCGACCTTCACTGCCGTCAACTGGCAGCCGCTGCACGACGATATGTACGCCGCGGCTGGCGGTGATAAGAAGTTCTACCGTGAAGGCACCTTCGTGACCGGTGCGGCGCAGGGTTATCTGATCGACAAGAAAACCGCCGACCAGTACCACATCACCAATATTGAGCAGCTAAAAGATCCGAAGATCGCCAAACTGTTCGACACTAACGGCGACGGCAAAGCCGATATGATGGGCTGCTCGCCGGGCTGGGGTTGTGAAGCGGTGATTAACCACCAGAACAAAGCGTACGGTCTGGCGAAAACCGTCGACGTGAGCCACGGCAACTACTCGGCGATGATGGCCGACACCATCGCCCGCTTTAAAGAGGGTAAACCGGTGATTTATTACACCTGGACCCCGTACTGGGTGAGCGACGTGCTGAAGCCGGGTAAAGATGTGGTGTGGCTGCAGGTACCGTTCTCCTCCCTGCCGGGCGAGCAGAAAGATATCGACACCAAACTGCCGAACGGCATGAACTATGGCTTCCCGGTGAATACGATGCATATCGTCGCCAACAAAGCCTGGGCGGAGAAAAACCCGGCCGCTGCCAAACTGTTCTCGGTAATGAAGCTGCCGCTGGCGGACATCAACGCCCAGAATGCGATGATGCACGCGGGCAAATCGTCTGAGGCGGATGTGAAGGGCCACGTTGACGGCTGGATTAAAGCCCACCAGCAGCAGTTTGATGGCTGGGTGAAGGAAGCGCTTGAGGCGCAGAAGTAAGTTTTTCCCCTCACCCCGGCTCTCTTAATCATTCCCTCTCCCTGTGGGAGAGGGATCCCCATCAATAATGCCTGCACGGAGGACCCCCTCTCCCTTGAGGGAGAGGGCTGGGGTGAGGGGGAACATTTGGCTGTAGAGGTCATTCCGTTC
>NZ_JALW01000076.1:0-1340 GCF_000710795.1 Enterobacter sp. T1-1
TCGTCGGTGGTGTCGCCTGGACCAACCGGCCCCTGCTTGTCGCCCACGTTATCATTGATAACGATATTTTCTGCCGGAGACGGTGCCGCAGTATCGATCACGATCGGGAAGCTGCCGCTGGTGCGCGCGTTGCCCGCTGCGTCAGTCGCCGTAACGGTGAAGGTGTGCTGACCATCCGCCAGCGCGGTATCCGGGGTGAACGACCACTTACCGCTGCTGTCCGCCTTGACGGTGCCAATCACCTTCCCGTTGTCGAGGATAGACACAACGTCGCCCGGTGCAGCGCTGCCGCTCAGGGTTGGGGTGGTGTCGTTGGTGGTTTCGCCTTTCTGCATTGGGCCGACGTGCGGCTCGGCGTTGTCCACAACGCTGTTGATGGACGGCTCGGTGCTGACCGGGATCAGAACGGTAATATCGTAAGACGGTGCTTCACCCGCTACGCGGTTGCCTACTGCGTCCTGGGTTTCCAGCGTCAGCTGATTAAGCCCTTCCACCAGCGGTGTATCCAGTGCCAGCGTCCAGGTGCCTTCACTGTTGACCACGGCTGAGCCCAGCAGATGTTTGCCGTTAGCATCCGTGCTGTAAACAAAGACGGTGCTTCCCGCTTCACCAATACCATTGATAACCGGTTTGCTGTCATCGGTGATTTCACCGCTGGCCACGTTACCCTGACGGCCGCCGACATCATCCATTACGGACGTAATGTTCAGTACATCGCTGCTTGCCACTGGTGGGGTGTAGTCGGTCACCAGCACAAAATCATCCGATTCCGGACCGGTGTTGCCCGCTTCATCCGTTGCGGTGGTGGTGATATGGTGCTCACCTTCTGGCAGAGGTGTGGTTGGCGTGAACTGCCAGGCCCCGTTATCGTCCGCAATCGTCGAGCCAATATGCTCACCGTTGTCATAAATATCGACACGGCTGCCCGGCTCTGCAGAGCCGTTAAAGGTTGGGTTTGCGTCGTCGGTGGTGCCACCGTTGCTCAGATCGCCACGAATTGTTCCTACATCATCCGTTGCGGATCCCAGTACAGGTTTTTCCGGGGCGGTCGCATCAACGGTAATATCAAAGGACGGAGAGGTCACTTCGTTTCCGGCCGGGTCTTTGGAAATCACGGTCAGGCTGTGATCGCCATCGGCCAGATCCTGTTCAGGAGTGAAGGTCCAGTTGCCGTCCGGATCCACCACGGTGGAGCCCAGTACATCGTCGCCATCCATGATGGTCACGGTGCTGCCTGGCTTACCTTTACCGCTCAGTTCAGGGCGGACATCATCGGTCACGGTGCCTGGCTTCAGGTTGCCCACGATCGGTCCCTGGTCATCCACCACTTCACCCACGGT
>NZ_JALW01000077.1:0-57546 GCF_000710795.1 Enterobacter sp. T1-1
ATAACAACGACGAGACCGGCGGGCTGGGTCTGCCCGACGTGGAGCCCACCTTCAGCTGGGTGCGGCTGGCGCAGCGCGTGCCGGTGCGCATTCATATCGACACCTTACCGAAGGGGGTTGAGCTGGTGGCGGGCCTGTCGGCGAGCGTGGCGGTGGGACAATAATCTGGGGATAGTCAGCCTTAAACACATATGCGAAACTTACCGCTTCTGAAAAAATGTGGTGGGACCCGCTCAATGTCAGAATCATCTTCGCAGTGCCTGTTTAATGAAGGAATGATCGCTTTTCCTGAGGGCTATCAGGATCGTACCGTCAATGTCTTCGCGCCGCCTGCAGCGGATGCGCCAGCATTCAACATCTCCCGTGATACCCTCAACCCCGGCGAAGCGCTTGCCGCGTATATCGATCGCCAGCTCGCCCTGATGGAAAAACATCTCAAGGGCTGGAAGCAGGGTGAACGCAGTGCCGCAACGCTCGGCGACGGCCTTTTGCAGGGTGAAATTGTCCACGCCAGCTATCTGCGCGACGGGAAACGCATCTGGCAGCAGCAGGCCGTGTTTAATGCCGAAGGCGATAACATTCTGGTGTTCACCATGACCTGCAGCCGTACGCTGGGCGATACGGACTGCGCGCTGTTCGGCGATCTTCGCAGGAGCTTTCGCTTCCACCATTAACACCAGGGATAGTCGTTATGTTTGAAGCTGCACGCGTTGGTGATGATATCGGCCACTCCGGTGCGCTGGCCGGGATGATTGCCGGAACGATTGTCGGTGGCCTGATTGCCGCCGCCGGGGGCATTCTGGCGGGGGCGATGTTTATTGCCGGTCTCGGCGCATCCTGCCTTGGCGTGGGTGTGCTGCTCGTCGGCGCAAGCCTGGCCGTGGGGTATTACACCGGGGAGCTGGCGACCGCCGCCCGGGACAGTATCGCCGACGCCGGGGCATCCAGTATGACGAAGAAAGGCGTCATCACCTCCGGCTCGCCCAATGTGTTTATCAACAGCAAACCCGCCGCCATCGCGACGGACAGCGCGGTGAAGTGCTCGGACGATGGCTCTCAGCAGATGGCCGAAGGCTCTAAGCGCGTCTCGATTAACAGCCAGCCTGCGTCCCGCATCGGGGATCGCACCACCTGCGACGCGAAGGTGATGACCGGCTCGGACAACGTCTTCATCGGCGGCGATCCGCAGCAAACCCTGCCCATTCAGTCTGAAGTGCCCGAGTGGCTCTATAAAGTCTCCGATCTTACCCTGCTGTTCGCCGGGCTTCTCGGCGGGTGGGGCGGTGCGGCCGGCAAAGTCGGGGCGCTCTCTAAGCTGCTGGGCAAAATCCCTGGGATCAATAAGCTGGCCCGTATCGCCTGCCGCGCTGGCACGCTGATGACCGGCGTAGCGGCCGCGGGGATCATCGCCCGTCCGGTGGATATCGTCAGCGGACAGAAGTTTCTCAGCGGGGATGATGAACTCGATTTCGTTCTGCCGTCACGCCTGCCGGTGCGCTGGCAGCGCTACTGGCGCAGCGGCAACCCCGGTGACAGCGTGCTGGGCCGCGGCTGGAGCCTGTTCTGGGAAAGCCGCCTGGAGCCCTATCAGGACGGGCTGGTGTGGCGTGCGCCGTCCGGCGATTACGTTGCCTTCCCGAACGTGCCGAAAGGGATGCGCACCTACTGCGAGAGCGAAAAAAACTGGCTTGAACATCACCATGACGACAGCTGGTCGGTGTATGACGTCAGTGGCGAGCGCTGGCACTACGCAGCGCTGAAAGATGACGCACCGTCACTGCTTCAGCGTATCTCAGAACCCTGCGGCAACGATATTCTCTTCGAGTGGAATGCGGATAATACCCTGCATGCCCTGACCGACAGCGCGGGCCAGCGTGTGGTCTGCCGCTACGACCGTGGCAGGCTCGCCAGCGCCTGGCTGGATGACGAGATTTGCCTGGTCAGTTACGCTTATGATGAACAGCGCCAGCTGGTCTGTGTGACCGGCCGGGGCGGTAGCGTGCGCCGACGCTTCCGCTGGCAGGACGGGCTGATGAGCGCCCACGAGGACGCCAATGGCCTGCTGAGCGAATACCGCTGGCGGGAGATTGACGGTCTGCCGCGCGTGGTCGGTTTCCGCCACAGCGGCGGCGAACAGCTGACGTTTGAATACGATTTTGAAAACGGCATCCGTCGCGCCATTCGTGATGATGGTGCGCAGGCGCACTGGCTGATTGACGACGACGACAACGTCGCGCGTTTCACGGATTACGACGGCCGCCAGACGACGTTTGTCTACCGCGACGGCGAGCTCAGCGATGTCATTCTGCCCGGCGGTGCGATGCGCTGCAGTACCTGGGATAAGTATGGCCGCATGACCAGTGAGACGGACCCGGCGGGCCGTCGCACAGAATATTACTGGTATCGTCTGACCGATCGCATCACCCGGACGGTCTACCCGGACGGTACTTCATCGCAGGCGATGTACGACCTTCGCGGTCGTCTGCTGTCGGAAACGGATCCGGCCGGTAACGCCACCGCGTATCACTATCCCGATGAGGAAGAGAACCTGCCTGAGAGCATCACCGATGCCCTCGGCGGCGTGGTACGTCTGGTCTGGAACATCCAGGGGCTGCTGACGCAGCGCACCGATTGCTCCGGCAGCGTGACCCGTTTCAGTTACGACCGTTTCGGGCAGCTGATTGCCAGCGAGGATGCGGAAGGGAATATCACGCGTCGGGAGTGGAACAACGCCGGGTTGCTGAGTGCCGTGATACATCCGGACGGCAGCCGCGAGTCGCTGGTGTGGAACGAACGTGGCCAGCTCACGGGCTGGCGCGACCCGCTGGAAAGCGAGGTAAGCTGGGCCTATAACGCGCTCGGTCTCCCGGTCAGCCTCACCGATCGTATTGGCCGCGTGCGCCAGTGGCGCTACGACCCGCGCGGTAACCTGCTGCGACTCGATAACGGCAACGGGGCGGAATACCGCTTCACCTATGACGCCGTGGGCCGCCCGCTCAGCGAAACGCGCCCGGACGAGACCGTGCGCCATATGGAATGGGATGCGCGAGGGTTCCTCTGCGCGCTCGAAGAAAACGGGCGACCTGCCGCCGACGGCGGCATCGCCCGTCGCGTCCAGCAGTTCAGCTATGACGACAGCGGGCTGCTGATCGGGCGCACTCAGCGCCACGCGGAGTACCGCTACGTCCGCGACCTGAGCGGCCAGATCACCCGCATCCGTCGCACCCCAACAGCCGAAGGCGTTGCCCTGGGTATCGAAAGCGATGAGATCGCTTACCGCCACGATGCCGCCGGGCGCGTGCTGAGCGAATCCGGCATTAACGGCGCGGTGGGCTATGAATGGGATGCCCTGAGCAACCTGACCGGCCTGACGCTGCCCGGCGAGCAAAAGCTGGCCTGGCTGCACTATGGCTCCGGCCACGTCAGCGCCATCCGCTTCGGGCAGCAGCTGGTGACCGAGTTCACCCGCGACCGCCTGCACAGGGAAATTCGCCGCACCCAGGGCGCGCGCGAGCAGCTCCGCCAGTATGACAGCCTTGGCAGACGTACCCTGCAGCGCAGTGAGCTGAGTACGGAGGTGACCCTTCCGGAGCAGGCGATACTGGAACGCCTGTATCGCTACACCGCACGCGGTGAGCTTTCTGGTGTCAGCGACACCCTGCGCGGTGAGGTGGATTACGGCTACGACGCCGAAGGACGTCTGCTGAAGTACTACGAGGCCCGACAGGGGCACAGCCGCGCGCAGTTCAGCTATGACGCCGCGGATAACCTCGCCGCCAATGACGATGCGGTACCGGTCACGGATAACCGCCTGCAACACTGGCAGGCGCTGTTTATGAAATACGACCACTGGGGCAACCTGGTCAGCCGCCGCAACGGGCTGTATGAACAGCATTATGCGTATGACGCCGAGAACCGGCTGGTATCCGCCCGCGGAACCGGGCCGGAAGGGCGGTTTGAGGCGCGCTATCACTACGACGCGCTGGGCCGCCGTACCCGCAAAATCGTCACCACCGCGCACGGCACCACCGAAACGCGCTTCCTGTGGCAGGGCTACCGTCTGTTGCAGGAGCAGCAGGAGAGCGGGCTGTGCAGTACTTATATTTATGACCCGAATGAAGCCTGGAGCCCGCTGGCGCGCGTGGATCATCTCCGAGACCAGAGCAGCGGTGAGATTTACTGGTTCAACACCGACCTGAACGGCGCACCGCTGGAGGTGACTGACGAACGTGGTGCGGTACGCTGGAGCGGCCAGTACGGCAGCTTTGGCGAGGTACGCCATCAGAGCGAAGGGTTCTCACGGGTTGTGAATCGCACAGCGATGGCGCATCAACCGCTTCGCTATGCCGGGCAGTACGCTGACGGTGAAACGGGGCTGCACTATAACCTGTTCCGCTACTACGACCCGCAGGTCGGGCGGTTTATTGTGCAGGATCCGATTGGGTTGAATGGCGGGTGGAACCTTTATCAGTATGCGCCGAATCCACTATCTTGGATCGATCCGTGGGGGCTAAGTGGTAAGCCGCTGAACTCTCCATTACTTGATAGATGGCTTGAAAAGGGCGGTACTGCATGGCAGGAGATAGACACTCGCACATGGGTCTACCAAGACAATATGGGGAATATCGTTAGGTATCCTAATGGGTATCCTGATTTTAAACCGTATGAAATCCAGAGCGTTGATGTTCCGGATCTTAAAGGCAATCACAGGCTTGGCCCTTCTGGAGATTTCGGCAAAGCGAATGCATTGGCGCCTAATGGCCCTGCAAATTTAGAGCTTAATACCTGGCATCACCACGAAAATGGAATAACAATGCAAGAGGTACCTAAAGAAATACATAATAACTTTACCCATAGAGGTGGAGTATCTAAGATCAAGAAATCATGTCCTTAGTAAGGAGAGCTTATGCCTATTTCATGCGGTAAACCTACAACTCAAGATGAAATTAAAATTTTGGAGGCAAAATTCAAAATCAGTTTGCCTGAAGATTATAAAGAATTCCTCAGGTTGAAAAATGGCTTTGTTGTAAAATCTCCGGATTTTTGTGAGTTGGAGTATGAAGGTGTTGATGAAGGGGTTATCGCCTTTTATGCCCTTTTTGGAATAAATATGAAAAATCCAAACCACGACATTTTTCGTCAAAATGAAAATTTTTTAAGTGAACTTGATTTCATTGATGATAAGTTGATTATTGGTGATGATCCTGGAGGTAACTTTTACCTTATATTAAATGGCAGTGAAAGCCAAGGTGTGTATTATTGGGACAGAACACATCTACATGCAGAGGATGATATCCAAGAGTTTGAGATCGCTGAGCAAAATGAGTGCGGAAATATCTATAAAATTACTAATGGCTTTACTGAATTTTACAAGAAAATATGTGAAACATCCCTTGATGCAGGAATGAATGTAACTGTTGATTTATGATATTTCAAAAATAAGCCATATTTAGAATGTGATTATGGCTTATTTTTTTTACATTTAGATGTTAGTAAATAGATAAATAGTGATAAAAACAATGTCAGATATGCTTGTATTTTACTATTGATAATAGCGTCTTTTTAGATAAAAAAGGCATTTCACAGAAAGCGACTCAGAATTTGTTAAGGAAAAAAATGCACACTCCACATCATCTGATTGAAACTACCATAATTCTTCTGCCGAGAGATCTTCATGCCAATGTGCCCCATATTGGCTACGCATAAGATATATGGAGGAAAGAACATTGTTGAAAAAATTAGAGCGCTTTGGAGCGAAATCGACACCATTACTATTAGATGAACTGAAAAAGAATTTACATACATTAGAAACATCAATAGGGCCAATTCCTGAAAGTTATCGTGCCTATTTACTTCATTTTGGCGTTTCTGCTCTTTTTGATGTAAATATTTTTTTCAAGCCGTTACAACCATCTCCGTGGTCTGATGAGCAAGGAAACGATACGCTTGAGTCTTTGTACGGCCTTGCAGAATCGGGTAAAGAATATACTGTCTTTGAAATGACTGATATATACCGGAATGATTTTCGCGATCAATGGTTACCGATAGGAGCCTCGTCTGGTGATAATCAAATCTGTCTTTGCCTCAAGGGAGGTATGTCGGGAGAGATTTGGTTTTGGGATCACGAGTCTGATCCAATATTCAATCATTCAGTAGTGACCTCCGGGCTGACGAAAATAGCAAACTCCTTCGATGAGTTTGTTGATATGCTTACTGCTCAGAATGATAAAATAGATGCATCAGGGGTAGTTAAAGTCGATCTTGATTTTTAATAAAAAAGTACTTGCGGTGATCCTGATGAAACCCATCTATTGCTGTAAGGTGGGCGTAGCTGGTGCAGGAAACATCACAGCAGCAACATCCGCTTATGAATTAACAAACGCTATTTGTTCCGTTCAACTCACAGAAGACAAACTTGTGATCGTGCTTAATGATGACGACGCAAAAAAAATTGGCATCAGAGAATATCACGTGGTCATTCCTGTAGCAAAAGACTCTAAATCCCTTGGAAAGTATCTAAAGGAAGTGTTTGATGGCAGTGATGTTCCTCTGGAATTACCATAACGCTTTATCTGCGACATGACTGGCTTTGTTGTCATCCTTTCTGATGATTCCAGGCGAGCCATGCCGAGTAGACGACACACATATTATTCATGCGTATAAATACTTTTTCTTAGCACATCGCATAATGTCCTCCTGATCGAACAGGATGCGGCTTTAAGAGCTGCATTGCCGGGTGGCGGCTACGCCTTACCTGCGAAAACCAATCATCAATTGCCATCATCAAACGAACCCGCCTCGACACTCACCGTAGGCCCGTGCAAGCGTAGCGCCGCCGGGCGCAGCCACGCCTCCGATTAAGCAGATTGCTGCCGCCATTCCCTGACATGGTCAATCAGGGCGCGGAGCTTTGGCGCAATATTGCGACGCTGAGGGAAGTACAGATAAAAGCCAGGAAAATGGGGAAGAAAATCATCAAGCAATGATACAAGCTGACCTCCTTCAATATAGGGCCTGAATGTTTCCTGAGTGGCAAGCGTTATGCCGCCACCGGCAAGGGCCAGCCTCAGCATCAGACGCAGATCGTTAGTTGTAATCTGCGGTTCAATCGCTAGGTCGAACGCTTTTCCGTTCTCTTCAAATGGCCAGCGATAAGGCGCAACATCCGGGGCTGGTCGCCAGCCAATGCATCGATGATGCATCAGCTCACGCGGGTGAATGGGTATGCCGTTGGCTGAGAGATAGGAGGGAGAGGCAACCACCATTTCACGTTGCTTTCCGGTAAGCGGAATAGCAATCATATCTTTTTCAATGACTTCTCCGAGCCTCACGCCAGCATCGTAGCCTGCTGCCACGATATCAAACTCCTCATCCGTGACAACAATATCAAGCGTCACCGCTGGGTTCGCAGCCGCAAACGAGGCGATTAGCGGACCCGAAAGAAATTCTTCCGCAATCGAGGTCACTGCGATCCTGAGAAGGCCACGTGGCATATCGTCAGAAGCCATATCATCGAATGCGGCTTCAATACCGGCTACCGGTAATGACAGAGATTTATGCAGCCGTTCTCCCGCTTCCGTTAAATTCACTGAGCGTGTCGTGCGCATGACCAGCATTGTCCCAAAGGCATCCTCAAGCCGTCGTATTCCCTGACTGACCGCCGAACGGGTAACGCCCAGCCGTGCCGCGGCCTTACTGAAACTATGCTCTTCTGCCACCGCGATGAAAACGGGTAAAAGGTTAAAATCTATCTTCATTGTTTAACGCTGCTAACCAGTGAGTCCAGTAAAAGCAGGGTACTGTAACTAATCATCAAGTTCTATTATCTCTTCGAACCCAACTGAAGGAGAGCATCATGGATAAAGTGATATTAATCACCGGCGCATCAAGTGGTATTGGAGAAGGCATTGCCAGAGAGCTGGGAACGGCAGGCGCGAAGGTTTTACTGGGAGCACGCAGAGTGGAACGTACCGAGGCGATTGCCGCAGAAATTTGCAGTGCGGGTGGTATCGCGAAAGCCCAGCAGCTGGATGTCACAAACCGACAGTCTATGGCTGGCTTCGTACAGGCCGCGCTGGATAACTGGGGCCGTGTTGATGTTCTTATCAACAATGCGGGCGTTATGCCGCTTTCACCGCTTTCGGCTGGCAAACAGGATGAATGGGAACGCATCATTGACGTTAATATCAAGGGCGTGCTGTGGGGTATTGGCGCTGTGCTTCCGCTGATGGAAGCGCAGGGATCAGGTCAGATAATAAACATCGGCTCTATTGGTGCACTTTCCGTTGTGCCAACGGCGGCAGTGTATTGTGCCTCTAAATTCGCGGTACGGGCTATTTCAGATGGTTTACGACAGGAAAGCTCTAAAATTCGCGTAACGTGCGTTAATCCTGGCGTAGTGGAAAGTGAACTGGCCTCAACCATTACCCATGCAGAAACCATGGCGGCGATGGATGTTTACCGCGCTGTTGCACTTCAACCTGCTGACATTGCCCGTGCCGTAAGGCATATCATTGAGGCACCGGAAAGCGTTGATACAACAGAAATCACCATCAGACCGACAGCATCCGCAAACTGAAGCACAACGCGGATCATTACATTCATTTTTATCTAAAAATATATTGCCCGGTAATGCATGCCTGGCTGGTAGCGTTTGCAATTGTTTTAGGTCTATTTATCAGTCAGGCTTTTTCCACCGGTGTAAATATCAGGACGCGTAATAGTCCATGCATAGTTTTCTCTGTTTACCGGCTCGTAGCCAAACTTTTCATAAAGCCAGGGCGCTGTGGTTGTAAATAACATCACCCTGCGGAGCCGATCAAAAATGGGGTGACTATGTATGCATTCCATAACCCATCTTCCGAGCCCTTCACCCTGATATTCTTCAAGCACATAAACATCGCAAAGGTAGGCGAAGGTAGCGTAATCTGTTATCAGGCGAGCAAAACCAATCTGATTTTCTTTATGGTAAACGCCAAAGTTAAGGCTGTTTTCGACTGACGCAGAGACAATATCCAGAGGAATGCCTTTTGCCCAGGTCGATCTCGTTAAATATCGATGGATGGCCTGTACATCCAGTTTTTCTCTGTCTGTACTCACCAGGTAGTTATTCTTACTCCATTCATATTTCTCTGAAATATTCACTTTTGTCCTGTCCATAAGGGAGTGGGAAATCTACCTTATCATTCGCTATCGAAATTGTAATGCCTGAATCGCCCGGGATTATCAGCCGCTACCTGGCTCAGTGCGCCGGAATATAAGGCTCTTTCACAAACTCCGCCAGCAGCCAGACCATATCGTGCAGCAGCCCGGTCAGGTCTTTTGCCACGTCCGCAGGCAGCGTACCGCCCCTTACCGCACGCGTAAGTGCCAGCGCATAATCCACCTGCAACGTCGTCTCCTGCCAGCAGTCCGGCACACAGGAAACGATCTTTTCCCCCGCAATCAGTTGCTCAACCAGATGCGAGGGGAGTTCTGCATCGCAACGTTCACGCAGGCGTTTCAGTACCGTCAGCAGACGCTCGCAAAGGGTGGCATAGGTAAAGGCATCGTCGGTTTCAACCAGCACGCTGACACAGGCGGCGCAGGTGTCTGCCAGTTCGAACAGATCCGCAGAATCGGGAAGGGGCAGATGAGTAAGGTGATACACCGCGCTTTCTTCAGCGAGCGAGTAAGAAAATCCAGGGAGAGTCGTCATTGAGCATCCTCTTCAGGTAAAAATGTCGCGTCATGCTTGTGGGTTCCTGGCCCCGGTTGCGGATGTGCCGCAACGCAGGCACTTTACGGCGGCAAAAAAAGGAAAGGAAGGGATGCCCCTGAATTACATAAGGTTGCTTGCAGGTTTGCGAGGCGGCTTCCAGAAGGGCATTGCCGGATGGCGGCTACGCCTTATCCGACCTACAAAAACCACCAACCAAACCGGCCGCTACTTCTCGCTTATCATCGTCAAGAACCGCCTCACCGTCCGCGAGCGTTCAAACCGCCGCCAGCACAGCGCGATATCGGTATAAAGCTCCGGTGAGCTCAGCGCGTGGTAGGTGACATTCGGCGGAGAGATGGCCGCCATCGATTTCGGCACCAGCGCGAATCCACCGCCTGCAGAGACCATGCTCAGGGAAGACGAGAGCTGAGACGACTGCAGCGCGTGCTGTACGTCTATTCCGGCCCGTTCGCAACAGCTGTAAACCCGGTCGAACAGGCCGGGCGCGACCTCCTGCGGGAACAACACCACTGGCGTATCCCGGAGCTGCTCCAGCGCCAGATCGCCGCTTGTTGCGAGCGGATGGTCGCGATGCAGTGCCACCACCATCGGCTCCCGGTCGAGGATTTTTAACTCGAATGCCTTGCTGCTCTCGCACGGCAGCCGCACGAAGGCGATATCCAGTTCCCCCTCCGCCAGCATCGCCGTCAGAGAAGACATATTGGCCTCCACCTGGTGTACCTGCACCGCCATGTTCTGTACCTGAAACTGACGAATGAGCGCGAAAATTTTGGGATGAAAAGCATCTGAACTGGTGATGCCAATCGACAGGTTGCCGTTCAGACCGCGCGCGATGCCGCGGGCTTTCTCCAGCGCGGCGTCGCTCAGCGCCAGGATCTTACAGGCGTCCTCGTAGAAGGCTTCTCCCGCTTCGGTTAGCTCCACACCTCTCGTCAGACGCCTGAACAGCGGCGTGCCCACTTCCTCTTCGAGCCGTTTGATCTGCTGACTCAGAGGAGGCTGTGAAATACCCAGCGCTTTGGCCGCCCTGGTGAAGTGTCGCTCGCGTGCAACCGCGACAAAATACCGCAGATAACGAAGTTCCATATCAAAAACGTCTCAAACCAGCATGGATTCTATATTGGAACTCTCTGCTGAATCGGGTCAACATTTATTTAACCTTTATAAATAAAGTTGAAGAGGACGAGCATGATGATGCACTCATCTGCCTGCGACTGTGAGGCGAGCTTATGCGAGACCCTGCGCGGGTTCTCCGCTAAGCATCCTGACAGCGTGATCTATCAGACATCGCTAATGAGCGCCCTGCTAAGCGGCGTCTACGAGGGGGACACCACCATCGCCGATCTGCTGGCACATGGTGATTTTGGTCTGGGCACCTTCAACGAGCTGGACGGCGAAATGATTGCCTTCAGCAGCCAGGTGTACCAGCTGCGCGCCGACGGCAGTGCACGCGCCGCGAAGCCAGAGCAGAAAACGCCGTTCGCGGTGATGACCTGGTTTCAGCCGCAGTACCGCAAAACCTTTGATGCGCCGGTCAGCCGTCAGCAGATCCACGACGTGATCGACCAGCAAATCCCCTCGGATAACCTGTTCTGCGCGCTGCGCATCGACGGTAACTTCCGCCACGCCCACACCCGTACCGTACCGCGTCAGACGCCGCCATACCGCGCGATGACCGACGTGCTGGACGACCAGCCGGTGTTCCGCTTTAACCAGCGCGAAGGGGTGCTGGTTGGGTTCCGCACGCCGCAGCATATGCAGGGCATCAACGTGGCCGGCTATCACGAACATTTCATTACCGACGACCGTCAGGGCGGGGGACATCTGCTGGATTACCAGCTGGAGAGCGGCGTGCTCACCTTTGGCGAAATACACAAGCTAATGATTGACCTGCCCGCCGACAGCGCGTTTTTACAGGCCAACCTTCACCCCAGCAACCTTGATGCAGCGATCCGTTCCGTCGAAAACTAACAGGAGAACTACCGTGAACAGTGAGAAACAGTCACGTCAGTGGGCGCACGGCGCCGATATGGTTGTCGGCCAGCTGGAAGCGCAGGGCGTGAAGCAGGTGTTCGGGATCCCGGGGGCGAAAATCGACAAAGTCTTTGACTCCCTGCTGGACTCGTCCATCGAAATCATCCCGGTACGCCACGAGGCGAATGCGGCGTTCATGGCGGCGGCGGTAGGGCGTCTGACCGGCAAGGCAGGAGTGGCGCTGGTTACCTCCGGGCCGGGCTGTTCCAACCTCATCACCGGCATTGCCACCGCCAACAGCGAAGGCGACCCGGTGGTGGCGCTGGGTGGAGCGGTGAAGCGGGCGGATAAAGCCAAACTGGTGCACCAGAGCATGGACACGGTTGCCATGTTCAGCCCGGTCACCAAATACGCAGTGGAAGTCAGCTCTCCGGATGCGATTGCTGAGGTGGTATCGAACGCGTTTCGTGCCGCCGAGCACGGCAGGCCGGGGGGCGCGTTCGTCAGCCTGCCGCAGGATATTGTTGACCAGCCCGCCACGGGCGCGATTTTACCGGCCAGCGGCCCGGCGCTGATGGGCCCGGCTCCCGAATCGGCCATTAACGATGTGGCGAAGCTCATCGATAAAGCCAAAAACCCGGTGATCCTGCTGGGGCTGATGGCGAGCCAGCCTGCCAACAGCGCGGCGCTGCGTAAGCTGCTGGAGAAAAGCCGCATTCCGGTCACCAGCACTTATCAGGCCGCCGGAGCGGTGAACCAGGAGCACTTCACCCGCTTTGCCGGACGCGTCGGTCTGTTCAATAACCAGGCGGGCGACAGGCTGCTGCATCTGGCGGATCTGATTATCTGCATCGGCTACAGCCCGGTGGAGTATGAGCCTTCCATGTGGAACAGCGGCGACGCCACGCTGGTGCACATTGACGTGCTGCCGGCCTATGAAGAACGCAATTATGTACCGGATCTGGAGCTGGTGGGGGATATCGCCGAAACGCTGAACCTGCTCGCTAACCGGATCGATCACAAGCTGGAGCTGAGCCAGCGTGCGTCAGAGATCCTGGTCGATCGCCAGCATCAGCGCGATCTGCTCGATCGCCGCGGTGCCTCGCTTAACCAGTTTGCCCTGCATCCGCTGCGTATCGTGCGGGCCATGCAGGACATCGTGAATAACGACGTGACCCTGACCGTCGACATGGGCAGCTTCCACATCTGGATCGCCCGCTACCTCTACAGCTTCCGGGCGCGTCAGGTGATGATCTCCAACGGTCAGCAGACCATGGGCGTTGCGCTGCCGTGGGCTATTGGCGCGTGGCTGGTCAACCCCGGGCGCAAAGTGGTCTCGGTGTCCGGCGACGGCGGCTTCCTGCAGTCAAGCATGGAGCTGGAAACCGCCGTGCGTCTTAATGCCAACGTGCTGCACATCATCTGGGTGGATAACGGCTACAACATGGTCGCCATTCAGGAAGAGAAAAAATACCAGCGCCTTTCCGGCGTGGAGTTCGGCCCGGTCGATTTCAAAGCCTATGCCGATGCCTTTGGCGCCAGGGGTTTTGCCGTGGAGAGCGCCGATGCCCTTGAACCGACGCTGCGTGCGGCGATGGATGTGAATGGTCCGGCCGTGGTGGCCATTCCCGTTGACTACAGCGATAACCCGCTGCTGATGGGCCAGCTCCATCTCAGCCAGATTTTGTGACTCACTATAAGGACAGAGAAATGCAAAAAGTTGCTCTCGTAACCGGCTCAGGCCAGGGGATTGGTAAAGCGATTGCGCTGCGCCTGGTGAAAGATGGCTTTGCCGTCGCTATCGCCGACTATAACGATGAGACGGCGCGAGCCGTTGCCGATGAAATCATCCGTAACGGCGGTAATGCCATCGCCGTGAAGGTGGATGTCTCTGACCGCGACCAGGTGTTTGCGGCAGTTGAGAAAGCCCGCACCGCGCTGGGTGGTTTCAACGTGATTGTGAATAATGCCGGGATTGCGCCGTCTACGCCCATCGAATCCATCACGCCGGAGATTGTCGACAAGGTCTACAACATCAACGTCAAAGGGGTGATCTGGGGCATGCAGGCCGCGATTGACGCGTTTCGCAAAGAGGGACACGGCGGCAAGATCATCAATGCCTGCTCCCAGGCGGGCCATACCGGTAACCCCGAACTGGCGGTATACAGCTCCAGTAAATTCGCGGTTCGTGGCTTAACCCAGACCGCAGCACGGGATCTCGCGCCGCTGGGGATCACCGTTAACGCCTACTGCCCGGGCATCGTGAAAACGCCAATGTGGGCGGAGATTGACCGTCAGGTGTCTGAGGCGGCAGGTAAACCGCTTGGCTATGGCACCGAAACCTTTGCCAAACGCATTACGCTTGGCCGCCTGTCCGAACCGGAAGATGTCGCCGCCTGCGTTTCGTATCTCGCCGGGCCAGATTCCGACTACATGACCGGCCAGTCTCTGTTAATCGATGGTGGGATGGTGTTCAACTAAAAACGTAATACTAATAAGCTCTGACATGAGTTTTCCCCTGCCCCCGTGCAGGGGCTTTTTTTTGTCTCCTCCGCCATTGTGCATTACACTGCGCGCTGCAAAACTTTAGTCATGACGATTTGACAGGCGGTAACAGCGATGAACGGTACAATCACAACGTGGTTTAAAGATAAAGGCTTTGGATTTATCAAAGATGAAAACGGTGACAACCGCTATTTTCATGTGATTAAGGTCGCCAACCCTGAACTGATCAAGAAAGATGCGGCGGTGACTTTTGAGCCAACCACCAATAACAAAGGCCTTTCCGCCTATGCGGTGAAGGTGATCCCGGAAAGTAAATACCTCTATATTGCAGGCGAGCGCGTGAAGCTCACCTCCATCAAATCCTTCGTGGTGTTTAGCGAAGAAGAGCCTGCGGATACGGGCATCGACAAAGAGAACGCGGTGCTGTCTGTCGGGCTGCTGATGAACAACATCAAACCGAAAACCGACAAAAAGCCGGGCGAAATGCGCACGGTGAAGAAGCTGGCGATCACCACCTTCCAGAACACCACGCTGATCTTTACCGAAGATGAAATCGATATCGACGCTACGGTTAAGCTGCTGAAGTAATCTGTTGCCGGGTGGCGTTTCGTGCATTCTGACCCTCTTCCCTGAAGAGAAGAGGGTAAAATGGTTGCCTGTTCAGGCGATCCACATCATTCCCGCAGGGGTTATTTCTCGATCATCTGAACAATTTGGTCGCGGTTGATGGCATGTTCATTTCCGGCAACATCTTCATAGGTAATTAAACCGTTATCATCATCAACTTCTGGTTTTCCATGCGTAATAATCATCTCACCATTTTTCTTCTGTAAGACATAGTCACTTGAACATCCTGCAAGGGTAAGTGACAGAAATACCAGACTAAAAACTGCAACTAACTTCTTCATCTTCATACCTGATTTAAAAAAGCCACGACGGGCCGAAAGGCGTTACTGATAATCCAGTCATTAAAATTGAGTCATCAGTAACACTGCATAGATTATGAATATAAAAATGAGCGAGCCTATGACGGCGCGGCGTTCAAGTGGCGTGACAACTTTTTCCTGTTTGTCATGGGGTTTCGTTAACATTCTTTTCTCTCCGTTATCCAGCCAGCGTACCCGAGACGTTCACCGGCAGGTGATAGTGCCCGGCAATATGAAGGAAGCGATCGACATTGGCGGAATGGCAATTCCAGCCGTAATCCCTGCTGAGTAATTTATATTTCCCTGTCCCGAAGCGGTGGTAGGGCAATAACTCGACACCCAGAAAATTGCGCCGTCCGTGGGTCAGTGAAGCAATTAACGCCAGTAACTTCGCCGCCTGATCCGGTGCGTCATTAAATCCAGGGATCACCGGGATGCGGATAATGATCTGCTGATCTCCCTGTAATAACCGGGCAAGATTGCGGACAATCGTTTTATTGCTGACGCCGGTAAAACGTTTATGCAGCGTGTCGTCTGCACTTTTTAAATCGTACATAATCAGATTGCAGCCAGCGGAAGCCTGATGAAGCGCATGCCAGGAGGCATAGCCAGCGGTTTCAAGGGTGATATGAATATCCTCGGTCTTCAGTCGATCAATAAGCGCCCGGGCAAAATTGGGCTGGGTAGCCACTTCGCCGCCGCTCAGCGTGACGCCGCCGCCGGACTGCCGGAACCAAATCTCGTCCGCCATCACCCGTTCAAAGACCGTCCCTGCGCTAACATGCTCACCAACTACGCCTATCGCGGCGGTGGGGCAGTGTGCTTCGCATAGGCCACAGCCTGTACAGCTACGGTCGCGTTCCAGGGTGTGAATATTCTCCATCCGCCGATGAAGCCCTGTCGGGCACAACGCCGCGCATTTGCCGCAGTGCAGGCAGCGATCAGCGTGATAAAAGAGCTCCCTGCCGGGGGTTATTCCCTCCGGGTTGGCGCACCAGGCGCAGCGCATCTGGCAACCTTTGAAAAAGACAATACTGCGGATCCCTGGCCCATCATGTAACGAAAACCGCTGAATGTTGGAGATCCAGCCGGACACCTGATCAGAAGGATCGCTGAGTGGTTCTGCTGATAATCTCATCCTGGACCTCTTTACTTAATTCAACGAAGAACGCGCTGTATCCCGCTACCCGAATCATCAGGTTGCGATAGTCGGCGGGATTTTGCTGGGCCTTACGCAGCGTCTCATCGTCCACGTAGCTGAACTGCAGCTGGGCATTTCCCAGAACGCTGGCGGTGCGCAGCAGGTGGATCAGGCTGTTCTGCCCCTCTGTCGTTTCCAGCATGCCGTACATCAGCTTGATGTTATGCACCATGCCAATGTCCATCTCTTCAACGTTAATCCGGCTGACGGAGTTGATAATGGCGGTAGGGCCGAGGTAATCCGTTTGCTGAGCCGGGCTTATCCCGTCTGCGAGCGGTTTACCTGCCAGACGCCCGGAGGGCAGTGCGCCGGTGATAAGCCCGAACGGCGTGTTATTGGAGATAGAGAGCGTGCCGAAGGCGAACGGCGCATACAGCATCCGGTACCGGCGGTGCTCCTGCTCAAGAAAACGCACCAGCTCCCGTGCGATCTCGTCCACGGCCAGAATGTCGTTACCGTACTTCGGTGCCCGCAGACAGGCGGTCTGGATCTCGTCGTAGCCGACAAAATTGTGGTCGAGTGCTTCTACGATCTCCGGCAACGTGAAGCGGGAGGTTTCATAGACCAGAGTTTTGATCGCCATCAGCGAGTTCACGCAGTCGGCGAGGCCGGTCCAAATCAGGCCCGGTCCGGCATTCAGGGAGGCGCCGCCCTGGGTGACATCTTTTGCCGTCGCCATACACCCGTCGATAAAGCATGACATCAGGGGCTTACGGGCATGCTCGGCGTGCAGTTTTTGCACAACCCGCGTGGCCTGTGCCGCGTTGCGAACGATGGCGGAGAGCTGGCTTCGCACCGCCTGTTCTACCTCTTCATACGTGGTAAATTGCGTCACATCGCCGGTTGCCGGGCCGCACGGCTTTCCGGCACGATTATGGCCGTTGCGCAGAGCCAGCTCGATGGCAGCCGTAAAGGTGGTGTAACCCACCGAGGTCCACTGGTACATTTTTCCTGACTTCTGCGGCTCGACGCAGCCCATCAGACAGTAGTCGCGGGCGTCTTCGTAGCTGAAGCCTTTATGTAGCATCATTCTGATATGCGCATCGTCAAAGTGGCAGGCCGGGAATCCCATCCCGCTGCGCACGACGTCGACCACTTTGCGCATAAACGGCTGGGGAGACTGGTTGTGGATACGTACCGCCAGCCCGGGCTGGTAGATTTTTAATTGTGCCGAGCAGTCCATGATCATCAGGGTCAGTGGGTTGGTGGCGTCGCCGCCTTCGCGTTTCTGCCCACCCACCACAAGATTGATAAAAGGCTGGTAACCCGCAAAGTACATGGCCGTCGGTTCACTGCAGATCCACAGGGTTTCGGCCATTTTGATCATCCAGCAGCAGAGCAGCTCTTCTGCCTGCTGCCGGGTGAGCGTACCGTCGTTGAGATCGCGCGCCAGCAGCGGCCAGAGATATTGATCGACGCGGCCAAGAGAGATGCCGGTCTGGTTCTCCTCCAGCATAAAGAGAGAGTGAACGAACCAGATAGCCTGCAGCGCATCGTGAAGATGGCGCGGCGGATGTTCCGGTACGTGACGACAAATGTCGGCAAGCTGCAACAGCTCGTCCCTGCGCAGAGGATCCTTTTCCGTTTCGGCAAGCTGCGCCAGGTAGCGCGAGTAGCGTTGTGCATAGGTCACTACACCGTCGCAGGTATGCTGCATAGCGGTGTAAAAATTGAAGGCATCGCTATAGTCGGGCGTGGTCGGATCGAGTGCAGCCAGACGTGCCGATGCTTCATCCCGAATCCCTTTTATGCCTTTGCCAAGCAGGAGCGTGTCGTAGCCCGGGCAGGAGTCGCCACCGCCGTTTTGGGTTTTGATGGTGACATCGCAGATCCCGTCGTCGTGGCACCACTCCCACAGCCCGAGCGTCGTGAGCCGGGTTTGCGCCATCTCGTCCAGCGAGCGACCTTCCCAGTAAGGAAACACCTCTTCCCGCAGCAAACGCCGTGTTTCATCATCAATCTGGTACGGGTCCTGCGCGCGATGGGGGAGGTTATCCAGCTCTCCGGCCACCCAGCGCCAGCTTATTTCAGGCGAGACTTCGCCGCCCCGTGCGCCCCCGGCCGGATGGCTGACGATCAGTTCATTATCGGCCACGTACAGGGGAGCCTTTTCACAGGCGCGGCGGAAGGCCAGCGCCCTTAACAGGGTGTTATCCATCCCGGGGTTTTCTTTATACACTTCGGTGACGCTGACGGCCCGGTATGCAGAGATAAAAGGCTTTGCCTGCAGGTACTTATCACGAAGCTGTATCACTCGCAGGGAAAGATGTTCTGTGTTCATGCTGTCTCTCCTCAAATGGCGATGACGATCAGTCCTGCCACAATGCTGCAGATCCCAACCTTTTCGAGAATGCTGCTGCGCAACTGGTAAAACAGGCTGCTCATGAGCGTAATCATGACTATCCCCATACCTGACCAGAGGGCGTAGGCCGCCACGGGTGAAATGGCTCCCATAAGCATCGACAGGGCATAAAATGAAATGACGTAGCACACCAGACATTGAATGGTTAGCGGGATATTTTTAAAGTTATCCGTTTTAGGGAGCAGAAGCGTGCCGATAACTTCCATCGTGACTGAAATAATCAGCCAAAACAGATAGGTTAATAGAGTAAACATAATTGTTCGCTGTGTTATTTATTTTGCTTAATCGCCAGGTTTAATATGATTATTCCACTGATGACCAGGCATAAACCCATCCATGCATTCTGCCCGAGCGTAAAATGAAAAATACGCGTCTGAATATAGCTAATGCTGAATATGCCGAACGCAGACCAAATTGCGTACGCCACGCCAATATGAATTCTGCGTAATGCGAGGGATAAAAAATAATAACTGATTCCGTAGCATATTATCGCAGCGGTTCCCACAGCAGGACGCTGAAAACTGTTTGAAAGCGATAATAATGTTGTGGCAATCACTTCAATGGATACCGCCGCAATCAGTGCGGTAACGCTTTTGGATAACGTCATTGAATTATTCTCACAAAATAAAATAATACGTAGGGATTACAATAAAACCGATGCCGTGTGTTCACCTCCCGGAAATGAATAATTTAAATATAAGAAATTAAACACACATCCGTGTGCTTACAGAATAAAGGTCCCTTCAATAACCAGACACGCTTCACCCGTCAGCGCGATACGCCCGTTATCCTTAATATGGCAAATCAGCTCTCCTTTACGGCATCCCCCCTGTTGGGCATGCAGCGTTTTCTTGCCCAACTTTTCACTCCACAGCGGTGCCAGAAAGGTGTGCGCGGAGCCTGTCACCGGATCTTCGTCCACACCTACCTGAGGGCCAAACCAGCGAGAACGAAAATCATAGGTGCGTGATGCAGCGGTAACGACCACGCCACGCGTGTTAAAAGTATTGAGGGCGGCAAAGTCAGGGTTAAGGGTGTCTAACTGCGCTTCGTCATCAATCACCACGATGAGATCGGCGGCTTGCCAGATTTCGCCTGTCCCTTCTTCCAGCCCCAGCGCGCTAAGCAACCCCTGCGGAGCCTCAATGAGAGAGGGGATGGACTGTGGGAAATCGAGCGTGAATTTGCCGCCGTTTGAGGTCACCGTCAGTTCACCGCTGCGCGAGAAGAAGCGAATGCTGTCGCCAGCACTTTCGTCACCTAACAGAACGCTGGCCGCCGCGAGCGTTGCATGGCCGCAGAGATCCACTTCCACCGCAGGCGTAAACCAGCGGATCCTGAAACCGTCGTCCTGTTTAACCACGAACGCAGTCTCAGAAAGGTTATTTTCTGTGGCGATATGCTGGAGAACAGAGTCTTCTGGCCAGGCGTCCAGCAGGCAGACTGCTGCTGGGTTGCCGGTAAAGGGGCCGTCAGAGAAGGCGTCAACCTGGTAAAACGGGATGCGCCGGGGGCTGTTATTTTTCACCCATCACCTCAAGATCGTTATAGACCGTATAGCGGGTCACTCCCAGGGCCTGCGCCGCGTGCTGGACACCGCCTCGCATTTTGAAAATGCCTTTAGCATGCATTTCCGCAACAATTTTTAGCCGCTGTGCTTTCTGGACTTTTTTACCCGGGACCGAATGCTTATCAATAATTTCCTGGATTGACTGCTCGATGATACCTCCCAGGTTCATATCCTGCGGGTCCGTCTCTGCAAGCGGGCTGACCGCTATCGCGTCCAGGTACTTGCGCATTTGCTCATAAGGGGAGGTATCGACATTGATGCAAAAGGCCATTAACGGTACCCCTTCATCACTGTAGTAAATGGTTGAGGCGCTGTTCAGGATCTTCCCGGATGCAGTGACGGTTTTATAATTTTTGACTGTAACCGGGGTGCTGTCCTGGCTGTTTTTCAGCAGCAGAGCAAAGCCTTTGTCCTTTTCAGGACCGGATAAGAGATTGTCACCCGCCTTTCTACCGCTCACATGCCCGTTGATAATTTTTACAACGGACTGTTCAGGTGTGGTCAGGTTATGTAACACAATCTCCTGGTTCGCCGACAACGTACCTGCCAGTGCTTCCATTGCCGCTTCCAGTGGCCCGGAAATCAGTTCAATATGTTTCGCGTAATCTGATTTCATTCGTGTTCCTCTCTATCCGGCATGGTCAGATGTTATGTTTAATCGCTCGTTTTCATTTCCGTCCCTTGCCATTCCTGGCTGAGACGGCCTCTCCGTAGCGTCAAATTATACCTGTTATGTTTAAATATCAACAAAAAGTTGATGTTGGTGTTATGTGCGCGTAGATTTCAGGGTTCACCGTACGGTTAAAGAGACCGGAACAGCATAATTTTTAAGGAATACGATGAAGATCCTGAGCGTAATGGTGGCCGTAGTGCTGCTGACAGCATGCCAGCTGGTACGGCCTTTTGGCGAGGCTACGACCTATCAACCCTTCACTGTTTCTGCCCATCCCGGGCTGGATGGGCGCTATCTCTGTATGCGAAGCGCACTCATCGCGGAAGGCTACGACGTGGAGCTGATTTTCCCTGAGCGGGATGCCCCCAACTTTTTTGATATTGCTAAAGGAGACAGGCTGATTGCCAAGATCGATATGTCTCATACAACGGGGGCAAACTTTATCGATATTACCCTCATCTCTGGTGCAAAACAGACCAATGCAGAACTTGCTCGGGTGTTAACACCCTGTGTTGGCGGGTGATTGTCGAAATAGTGGGACATGTGGGCGGCAGGGCGACGGTTCTCCCTTCCCGTATCGTCCGCGTAACTGAGAAGCTGTAATTCAACAAAAAGTTGATTATTAGTCATTGTGTTTATAATATACCCCCACTGGCATCCGTAAGGGGGGTATATGAACAGCGATCGTCAAAAGAACACCGGCTGGAGCAAATGGTCAGAGCGAGGCTTCGTTTATACCGTCGTTCTGCTTTGCATCATCAACTACGTTTACCAGCTCTTTCGCATATTCTCTGCCTGAGGTCCGCCGTCTAATGTCAGACGGGTGAGAAAGAGGCATTTTCCCGCCTGACAAAAACAAATGAAGCATTAGTTAAGCTGTTATTACTTTTCGTAATCAGTATAAATCGCTAAAAAAAATAGTTTTTCAGACAAAAAACCTCACAAATTTAGTGGTAATTACAATTCAACATTATCATTTATAAACTGTGGAATTATAAATTGGAGTGGTTTTTTGCTTCATTTTTCTTTCTGTTTTTGGTGTGTTTGACTGCTTTTTTGCATTTTATGTGGTTAAAGGGGTTGGTTTTTTCACTGATTGACACATTTATCGTTACTAAACACAATATAACCTCACAGTGATAGTGGTATTAATCCTGAAGCCAGTTTAGGGAGGTATTCGTATAAAAAAGAATAGGGATCTTGTCGCCTGTCAGGCAGCGTGTAGCGGTTATATTGTGGAATTTAATAATGGCTCCCGCCTCTGGATAAACCGGGAAACATTGCTTGTCGGATGGATTGATAATTCGCAGGCACCCCGAAAAGGAGGGATGCGCTTTCAGAAGACAAAGATGAATCTTTTTGCCTATCTTCTGGAGCACGCAGTCCGAAAAGAGATCAGCCGCGATGAATTATTACATCAGGTATGGGAAAAGTACGGCCTTAAGTCATCCAGCAGGCAATTGTGGCATGCAATAGGCCAGCTGAAACTCAGCCTGTTTACATTGGGTATCCCTTACGAATTTATTTCGTCAAATAAAGGGAAGACCTATTCGCTCGAAAAAGTGAAGGTCTTCTTTATTACCCAGGCTGAGATTAATGATGAAGCATTTTAAGAATGCATAAGCAACTTAACTTTTTTTAAATGAGATTGTAAGGATGTCTAATCACTTTAAGATATTTCTGGCGGTATGCACTTATGCCATCACCAGCACTCTGGTTTATGCCGCGAGTTCGGGGACGATCACCTTTACCGGTTCGGTAAACAGTGAGACCTGTGCGGCGGTGGTAAATAATGGTAGTGCTGATGGCACGGTATCTTTACCCGCCGTACCGACCTCAGCATTAAGTGCAGCAGGAGCGACAGCGGGGGCAACCGCGTTCACCATTAATTTGACCGGTTGTGACCCTGCAAATACTAAAACCCGCGCTTTTTTTGAAGCGGGGGGACAGGTTAACAGCGCCGGGCGCTTAAACAACTCGGATACCGCCGGGGCAACAAACGTGGAGCTGGAATTGCTTGATGTGGATGACAACAGCTCCGTCATTATGGCGGGTGACTATGCTTCACAGTCCACGTCCGGAACCACGATTGATGCGTCGTCCAGTACCGGCACGCTGAATTATGCCGTCCGTTATTATGCGACCGGGGCGGCGACATCCGGGGCAGTAGCCAGCTCTGTGACTTACAGTATTATTTATCTCTGATTTAATCGCACAGTACGGATATAACAATAATTAAACAAGGAGTGTGTTCTTCTTGAGGTCTGTCGTCGGCCTGAGGAATCAGGCCGTTTTTTACCAGAATGGAACAATATGAAATTAAAATTTATCGGTACGCTTATTTTATTCTGTTTTTTTAACCATATCGCTGCGGCAGCGATCTCTCTTTCCGGAACGCGCGTTATCTATCCGCAGGGAAAAAAAGAGATAGCGCTGGAAATTAAAAATCATGGCTCACAGCCGGTGCTGACCCAAAACTGGATAGATGACGGAAACAGTGAGGCATCACCCGACAAATTAAATACGCCTTTTGTAATTACGCCGCCTATCGCCAGAATTAACCCGGAACAGGGGCAGTCATTGCGTATATCTGCTGTGGAAAATACGTTACCCCGGGACCGGGAATCGGTTTTCTGGGTCAATGTACTGGAAATTCCGGCGGTCAATAAAACGGCGGTAAATAAACTGCAAATGGCTTTCCGGACACGCATTAAATTATTTTATCGTCCTGAAGGCCTTGCCGGAACACCTGAAAAAGCCGCGCAGCAGCTCAGCTGGCGAAAAGTATCTGCCACGCAGCTGGAAGCAATCAATAACACGCCCTGGAGCGTTTCTCTGGCAGCGGTGGTATCCGGCAACTGGAAGACGGTGGGGGATGTCGTGCCTGCCTGGGGTAAAAAAACGTTCACGATAAAACGCGGACATGCTCTCGCCTCCGGCGGAGAAATCACCTGGACATATATCAATGATTATGGTGCTGAGCGTTCCGCAAATGGTCTCCTGAAAAATTAATTCACAGGATTCGGATGTTATGAAGAAGGGATTATCGGTATGGCCACCGCTTTCAGGCGTGGCTTGCGGGGTGATTTCTGCGCTGTTTTTCTCTTCCGGCGTTCAGGCTGACGATGACATACAGTTTGACAGTAATTTTTTGCGCATCTCACATCCGGAAAAAGTCGACCTGTCGGCGTATATGAAAAACGGACTGCCGGCGGGCCGGTACCGGGCGGATATTTACCTGAATAATAAGCTGGTCATGATCGATGATATTCGCATTAGCGGAAAAGAGACTGACTCGCAGAGAATTCTGTTGTCGCCAGCGACCGTCGCAGGATTACAGTTAAAACAGAACAGACTGTGTGTAAATAACGACGGCCAATGGTGCGATCTGCAGGCTGTCCTGCCAGAAAGCCATCTGGAATTTAACGGCGGCAGACAGCGGCTTGATGTCAGTATTCCCCAGGCCATGCTGCAGCATGCCGCGCGCGGCCAGGTAAGCCCGGCGCTCTGGGATGCCGGGATCCCTGCGCTGTTACTGGGTTATAACGTGAATGGCTACCGTAGCGAGAATAGCGGCGGAGAATATAACAACCTCTATGCGGCGCTGAACGGTGGGCTGAATATCGGCTCCTGGTATTTTCGCCATAACGGGACGTTAAGCTGGCAGCAGCAGAATGGCACGCAGCAGAAAAAATATACCGTGCTCAACAGCTACGTGCAGCATCCACTGGCGGGTATTGAGGGAAACCTGACGTTAGGGGAATCGAACACCTCCGGGCAGCTATTTGACTCTGTGGCGTTTACGGGGGCATCGGTCGCTAGCGATGACCGGATGCTGCCCGCCTCCCGGCGGGGGTACGCGCCGGAGATCCGTGGCGTGGCGCAAACCAACGCGAAAGTGATGGTTCATCAGAACGGTAAACTCATTTACGAGACGTCCGTTTCGCCCGGGGCCTTTGTTATCAACGATCTGTATCCGAGCGGTTATGGCGGCGATCTGAACGTCACGGTACGTGAGGCGGACGGTTCACAACATTTTTTTGACGTTCCCTATGCATCGGTTGCGCAGCTGCTGCGTCCGGGAACACACCGTTACAGCGCGACGGGGGGCAGGCTGAGGGGGGATTATCTCAGTGAACGTCCGGCATTTGGTGAAGTGACCTATCAGCGGGGGCTGACGAACCGCCTGACCGGCTCAGGAGGGATACAGGCGACGTCATTTTATCAGGCCATGCAGGCCGGCTTTGCGGTGGGAACGCCTGTCGGCGCGGTGTCATTCGATACCACCTGGTCGCAAACCCGGCTAAGAGAACAGACGCTGCGGGGAGAAAGCATCCGGCTGAGTTACAGCAAATTTATTCCGGCGAGCCAGACGCAGTTTTCCCTGGCTACCTGGCGATACTCGACGGGAAATTATCTTTCTCTGATGGATGCCGCCCTTTTACATCAGCAGCGGCCTGGTGAGGGAACAGACGGACGGACAGGTAAAACCCGCAATCGTATGACGCTGACCCTCAACCAGGGGTTACCGGATAAATGGGGACAGCTGTATGTGACGGGTATCCTGCAGGATTACTGGGGCCGAAAAGGCCACGACCAGCAGTATCAGGCGGGCTACACCCTGACCACGGGCAGGGTGAACTGGAATCTGGGGGTTAACCGCAGCCGCACGGCCGGGGGCGATTTTCAAAATATCTGGACACTGAGTTTCAACATGCCGCTGGGAGGGATCTCCTCGCCGCTGCTTACCGGGCAGATGTCGCGTGACGGCCAGGGACATTTCAGCGAGCAGGTTGCGCTCTCCGGCAGTGCAGGTGAACGACAGCAATTTAGCTGGAATGCCGGGGCATCGCATCAGCATCAGTCGGGAGATTCCGGGCAAATTGGCGGCACGTGGACCGGGCCGGTTTCCACCCTCACGGCAAACTACGCCCAGGGTCAGGCGTGGAAAAGTGGCTCTCTGGGAATGAGCGGTACCGCAGTCGCGCATTCCGGCGGCGTGACTTTCTCTCCCTGGACCGGCAACACCTTCGCGCTGGTGGAGGCGAAAGGTGCTGAAGGGGCTGAAATACCGGGCTACGCCGGAACGCGCGTTAACCGTGCTGGTTATGCGCTGGTGCCAAATCTGATGCCCTATCAGAAAAATAGCGTGTCGATAGATCCCACCTCGGTAGAGGATGACCTGGATCTCGACAGCACCAGCCAGCAGGTGATCCCGTACGCGGGTGCCGTGGTGAAAGTGAAATATCGTGCCGCTGAAGGCGTGCCGGTACTGGTGACGGTACGCCGGAGCAACGGAGAAGGTGTGCCTTTCTCGGCTCGTGCCATTGATGCCAGTCATCAGACAGTGGGATATGTCGGGCAGGGGGGGCGCCTGTATGCCCGTCTGACGCAGCAAAGCGGGGTTCTGGAACTTCGCTGGGCAGATGACGCAGCGTCCCGCTGCAAAATGAAGTATTCGCTCCCGTCCACGGCGGGGAAAAAACTGCTGACCTTCAACGCAATCTGTAATTAATACGACGTAACAACGTCAGGACGCTAATGAAAGTTTTAGTTTGTGTATTTACTGATAATGAATTTTTCTTTTCAGCCATGGTGGAACTGATCGCCTCGCATCCACTTTTAGCGAAAAAATATACGCTGTGTAAAATCCGTTCAGATGAGACTGGTGCGTGGATGCGGACAGCCAATAATGAACATATGATTATTGCAGGGCCGGACATGGAATCGCTGGTCAGAATTTTTTGCCTGGAAAAGCAATGGGATTATTTGACCGCGCGTTACAATGCCCGCGAAATGCAGGAGTTTCTGTCCCGGAGAATAAACCGACAGTATGAAGCAAAAAAACACCTTGTACGAACAAGAACACACTTAAAACTTTCAACGCAGGAGTTGCGCGTGCTGTCCTGGTTTATTCTTGGGATATCGCCGCATAACATGTCCAGACACTATGGTTTATCAATTAAAACGATCAGCACCTATAAGCGGCGCCTGATGGATAAACTGTATATTAAATCTGATGCCGAGCTGTTTAAGGTGGGCTTGATGTATCAAACATACCGTAACCATTTTGGCTGATTGATGAGGGTTGAATGAACATTTCCGTAAAGGCAGGGGCGGTGATATTTCTGTTTCTGATGGTAATTTCAAAAGCGGTAATGGCTGTAACCTGTTCACTAAGCAGTACGTCATCTTTTAAGGGGGGGAGTATTGTTTCGACACCATTGAATTATGCAAAAATTTCAGTAAGTAATGATATGCCTGATGGTACAGTGTTATATCAGCAGCGATATCGGCCTGGATTTAGTAGTGTTACTGTGAATTGTGATAAAGCGGAGTCGTGGTTTTACATAACAACCATGACAAGTACCCCTCAGCCTTTATCTGGTTGGTCAGGCACGGTAATACCATCGGAAAGTACATCATGGGCTTCATGGGCAGGAAAAATTTATGAAACAGGGCTCCCGGGTGTTGGATTAACTTACTCTATGCTTAGTGCCCATAGTGCTATTCCTGCAGATATAGGGAGTGGTTCGTGTGTTGCCAGTACCAGCTGTACTGAATCGAATTCTATGTTGAGCATCTATCTTACTTTAGTAAAGACTGGCCCGGTAAGTCCAGGCGTAATAAATGCTGCTAATTTCCCTACAATGAATATGGCTTTAGGCAGAAAGACCAGTGCCGTAGACCTGTTCACATTATCATTTTCTGGTTCCATAGATGTGTCACTCCCGACCTGTACTACGCCAGATTATACTATTTTACTCGGAAAATGGACCACCAGTAGTTTTAACGGAAAAGGTAGTACAACTCCTTGGGTCCAGTCAGATATACATCTAACCAATTGCGAAGTATTTAATGGAAGCCAGGTGACCTCCTGGGATAATGTATCGTCAGATAATGGCACCATTTCTACAGGCACATTTAAAAATAACGCATGGTCTATATCATTTTCATCCGTTAGCTCACTAATTGATGCTACTAATGGGATCATGTCAGTTGATAATAGTACATCAGATGCCGCTACGGGAATTGGGATCCAGATTAGTGCAGGAGATGTTGCTACTGCAGATACAAATATCATTGATTTCGGCCTCCCGATTACCGGAGGACTTCCTTCTGATGGTACAGGTAGTATAACCATTCCCCTTTCTGCAAGATATATCCAGACAGAAGATAGTGTTACGGCAGGAACTGCAAACGGGAAATTAATTTATACGATAAGCTATCTTTAGCGTGATTTGATCTGCCAGCAGCGCCTAAAAAAGCCTCTGCTAAAAGAGGCTCAGGCAATCTTTTCTCACTGTTATGGCGTTAAGCGTGTTTTGCCGTGAGGGCAGGTTTTGAAAATGCATCGTGTTGTCGAAGCGCAATACGGGGTTTCAGGCTCTCTGTCACCCGGGCAGCTGGACATGTTGTGCATGACTCGCCAGAGTGTCGGACTGTATTTATCAATTTGTATAATGTTTACGGTGCGTAATTTTTCGGAAATAATAAAACCGTTGTTGTTAACCGTAATTTTATCACCCGGTTTGATAAGATAATCACCTTTATACCACAATAAATATTTATGGTTATGTTGCGTGATTATTTTGGTAAAGAAGGTGCCTGTGATGGGACTGACAATAGTGCCTAATGAAATCCATAATTTTGTTATTTCCACTCATCTACCTTTTTAACAAATAAAATACTCTATAAATACAGTTTAGCCACCTCAGTAGAGAGTACATAATAGTTATTGCCTATTCATAAGATTAACGCTGATAAGCATCTGATAAATCTGCTGTCAAATATACGACAATACTTTACATTGATAAAACATTACGTTGAATATTTAACAAAAGTAATAATATGTTTGTGCTGCGGTGGTAATAAATGATTAAATATTAAACGACAGTCCGGATTTAATGTTCCTCCCACAAAGATAACACCTCCTCAACGTTTCTTACGCCATCTCGAAAATAATTAACATGACGTTTTTCGATAAAAAAGACCTCAAGGGATAAGAGGAGGAACAGCAACACCACAAAAATAACGAGAAAATTTTTGATCATAATTTGTACCGTATGACGTAAAACCAGGCGGGATAGCGCTTTTCAATGACCTGATGAATTCGAAAACAGGTTTATCACCACCACACCCGCAATGATCAGCCCCATCCCTGCCAGGGCGGCCATATCCAGTTTTTGGCCATAAACAACCCATCCCACCAGACTAATCAGGACAATTCCGGCTCCTGACCATATCGCATAGATAATGCCCGTCGGTATGGTTCGCATGGGAATGGTTAACGACCAAAACGCAAGAAGGTAGAAAAGAACCGTAACGGTGGCAGGCCATAGCCGGGTAAAGCTGTCGGATAATTTTAATGCTGTTGTTGCAATAACTTCACAAACAATTGATATAAAAAGAAAAAGGTAGCTATTCATATAAAGGCCTGTCACAACATACTTCTGTATCACCCAAATCGGGTGGAAAAATAGTATCAACACTTAGTTGTAAATTAAACTTAGTGTTTAATTTTGTGTGAGCCAGCGCACCTTCTCAGGCCAGCTTAAAAACAGAAAATTTTCTGGTTATCGGCGCTATCGCTTCCGTATCCCCGTAGAGCGCAATGGCGACGAATTCCAGTGCTTCAAGCGTGGTTTCTTTCGTTGCCTGAATCTGGGCTTCAGAGGAGGGGCCAAGCATCGTCGTCGTAAAGAAATTAAACGGGATCCCCGCTTCCTGAGATTTCAGTGCCGCGGTTTTTAACTGATTGCTGTTTTTGGCCTGCAGGATCACGACCGGGTAATGGCTAAGATAAGCATTCAGCCCGCTTTCAGCGTTTGGGTAGTCATGGAAGAGGACATCATCCGCCTTGCGCATGATCCCGGCGGCCAGGTGGGCCGTGGCATTCAGCAGCAACGCCGGATCCTGCGTGCGGTTAACAACGACATAGAGTTTTTTTTGATTGTCTTCAAACATCTCGATTCCTCAGTGATTTTTTGATTTATACCGTAGCTGGTCATTCACGAACGTTACGCAAAGTATGCCGACAGCAGGTAGCAGCCAGGCCAAACCCTGATTATGTAGCGGCATCCTGGCACTGAGCGTTGTCAGCCATAAGGGGCCGCCCGCGGCGCTAAGTGCCTCAGCCAGACCAAACAGAAAGGTAACGAATGCCGCAGGGACAATGACCCGCGCTGGTGAGTGGAAGGTTGTTCGCATGAAAAAGGTCACGATAAGTACAACAAACACCGGATAAATCGCCGTCAGAACCGGCACCGATAACGCAATCAATTGGGTCAACCCGATATTCGATATCAGCATGGAGACGATGGCAAAAAACCAGATGCAGGTTCGATAGCTAAAGCGGGTATGGTCGCTGAACCAGGCGCCACAGGCCGATGTCAGCCCGACAGCGGTAACCAGGCAGGCAAGGGTCATCAACACCCCCAGAAAAATGTCGCCGCCAGGCCCATAGCTAAAGTGGACATAAGCACTGAGCACCTGAGCGCCGTTTGTTGCCCCATCAGTCAGCCCGCTGCTACTCAGGCCAAGCCGGAACAGGCCTGCATACACCACGACAAGGCCCACGCCTGCAATCAGGCCGGAACAGAACGCATAACGAGTAATAAGGCGGGGAGAGGTCACCCCTCTGGATTGAATCGCTCTGACAATCACCAGCCCAAAGACCAGGGCTGCCAGCGTATCCATCGTCAGATAACCATTGGTGATCCCCTGAGAAAAAGGGGAGGTGGCATACAGACCCTGTGGAGGCAGGGGAGCCCCCGCTGGTACGAGCATCGCCGTGATTGTCAGTACCAGAAGCGCCACGATTTTCAAAGGCGACAGGAACTTGCCTACCGTATCGAGAAGGCGGCCGGGATGAAGGGAGATCAGAACGACCAGCGCGAAAAAGCTCAGGCTCCACCAGGCTAAGCCATACGCGCCAGGATGATAATGTTGTAATGCCAGTTCGTACGAGACGGTGGCGGTTCGCGGAATGGCGAACAGCGGTCCGATACAAAGATAACAGGCAATAGTCAGGACCAGACTGCAGAGGCGTCCGGTGGGCTGGGTTATTGCCTGCAGCGATCCGCCGGCTTTCGCCATGGCAATGGCGGTCATCACCGGCAACCCGACACCCGTCAATAAAAAGCCCATTGCGGCATACCAGACGGATGTTCCTGCCTGTAAGCCGATCAGGGGCGGAAAAATGATATTACCGGCCCCAACAAACAAGGCGAAGTTGAGAAACCCCAGGATAAAAATGTCTCTGACGCGGAAAGTTGTCATGTGGATATCGTCTTCACTCTGGTTGTCGGCAGCGCCAGAGGTTAATTATAAAACACGCCCTGAAACCGGGCGTGCCAGCCGTGCATGGGGATCAACGATGGCCGTGATGCCCATGAAAATCATGCCAGCCATGTGCATGGGAAGGATCATGGTGCCAGTGATGATGATCCGGATGATGGCGATCGGTGGAGTGATGATCCCTGATCACGCAGCCGCTGAGCATCAGGCTCAGGATAACCAGGGAGACATTCAGACATAACTTACTGTTCGGCATACTGCCATCCTCTCAAGAGTGCTTAATGAGTTGAGGGCAATGATATAGATTAAACAAAAAGTTGTAATTTCAACATTTGTTGTATGTTGAAATTAAAGGTAACAAAATTATTCAATGCGTAAAATCTTATGAAAATAAAATTACAATTTAACTTATTGTTTTTTTTGGTGGTTTTGTTTTGATGGACTTGTCTGGCGGTATAAAAACTGACCTTTTCTCTCACTTCTGTAAAAAGCGTAATAATAAGTAATGGAGATTGTCACGCAGCGGAATAAAACGGATAGTGCGCCCCACAGGAACAAAACCACATAAGGAAAATGGTTTATGAAAACGTTACTCTCTCTTGCTGCACTTCTCGGTCTTGCCTCGTCTTCTGCTTTTGCTGCCACCGCACAGGACTGTGTAAAGGCAGATAACCCGCAAATTGAAGCACTCTTTGACAGATGGAATGCCTCATTACAAACAGGCGATGCCCATAAAGTGGCGGAAAATTATCTGAGTGATGCGGTTCTGCTACCGACAATTTCAAATCAGGTGCGACTGACCGATCAGGAGCGCGTGGATTACTTCCAGGATTTTCTGAAGAAGAAGCCTTACGGGAAAATTGATAGCCGCACCATTCGTCTGGGCTGCAATAAAGCTATTGATACCGGAACGTATACCTTCACTTTCGCCGATAAATCGACCGTGACTGCCCGCTATACCTTCACCTATGCGTGGGACGGAAAAGAGTGGAAAATTTCCTCCCATCACTCTTCCGCAATGCCTGAAGGATAAGATCTGTCCCCTCTCCCTTTGGGGAGAGGGGGAACCACTCAGCGTCTTACCGGCGCTCCGTTCGCCACGTAATATGCCGCTGTACTCTTCGCCAGCGGCTCGCGCCCGCGAATGGCATCAGCAATTTTCTCACCGATCATAATGGTGGTGGCGTTCAGGTTGCCGGTGATGATCTGCGGCATGATCGACGCATCCACCACGCGTAACCCTTCCAGCCCGTGAACGCGGCCTTCGCCATCGACTACCGCCATCTCGTCATAGCCCATTTTGCAGCTTCCACACGGGTGGAAGGCGGTTTCGGCGTGGTTGCGCACAAACTCGTCCAGCTGTTCGTCGGTCTGGCACTCAACCCCCGGGCTGATTTCGCGGCCACGGTATTTGTCCAGCGCGGGCTGATGCATGATTTCGCGGGTGATGCGGATCGCATCGCGGAATTCCTGCCAGTCCTGCTCGTGGGACATATAGTTGAACAGGATCGCCGGATGCTGGTGCGGATCGCGTGATTTAATACGCACATGCCCGCGGCTTGGTGAGCGCATCGACCCAACGTGACACTGGAAGCCGTGCTCTTTCACCGCGTTGGAGCCGTTGTAGTTAATCGCCACCGGCAGGAAGTGATACT
Organism: Enterobacter sp. T1-1; assembly: GCF_000710795.1. Lineage (NCBI taxonomy): Bacteria > Pseudomonadati > Pseudomonadota > Gammaproteobacteria > Enterobacterales > Enterobacteriaceae > Enterobacter > Enterobacter sp. T1-1. Next base: position 32,887 of record NZ_JALW01000077.1, read on the forward strand.
GAATGTTCGGCCACTCGAACTCCTCGCGGCTGCGGATAAACCCACCCGCCTCGAAGTGGTTGCTCGCCCCCACGCCGGTGCCGCCAAACAGCCACTCGGCGCCAATCTTCGGCTGGTTCCACCACTGCAGGGCAGGGTAGAGGGAGACCGGCTCTTTGCATTCGTACTGGAGATACATCTCCAGGTGATCCTGCAGGTTTTCGCCCACGCCTGGCAGGTCATGCACCAGCGGAATATCAAACTGCTTCAGCAGTTCCGCGTTGCCCACGCCGGAGCGTTGCAGGATCTGCGGAGAGGCAATTGCCCCGGCGCACAGCAGCACCTCTTTGTTTGCCGATGCTTTGGACGGGATGGTGCTTTCGCCTTCCAGCCACTCGACGCCCACGGCGCGCTTGCCGTCAAAGAGAATGCGATCGGTCATGGCGTGGGTGCAGATGGTCAGGTTCGGGCGCTGCTTCGCCTGGTCCAGATAGCCGCGCGCGGTGCTGGCGCGTCGGCCCTGTGGCGTAACCGTTCTGTCCATCGGGCCGAAGCCTTCCTGCTGATAGCCGTTGAGATCGTCCGTGCGCGGGTAGCCCGCCTGTACGCCCGCTTCCACCATTGCCTCAAACAGCGGGTTCACGCCCGGTTTGGAGGTGGTGACGCTCACCGGGCCGTCGCCGCCGTGGTAGTCGTTTGGACCCACGTCGCGGGTTTCAGCCTTACGGTAGTAGGGCAGGCAGTTGAGGTAGCTCCAGTGCTCCAGACCCGGCTCTTTTGCCCAGTTGTCCAGATCCATCGCGTTGCCGCGCACGTAGCACATGCCGTTGATCAGCGACGACCCGCCCAGCCCTTTACCGCGTCCGCACTCCATGCGGCGGTTATTCATATAGGGCTCTGGCTCGGTTTCGTACGCCCAGTTGTAGCGCTTGCCCTGCAGCGGGAATGCCAGTGCGGCAGGCATCTGGGTGCGGAAGTCAAAGCGGTAATCCGGGCCGCCCGCTTCAAGCAGCAGAACGGTGGTATTCGGATCTTCAGTCAGTCGTGTTGCCAGAACGTTGCCGGCAGAGCCGGCACCAATAATGATGTAGTCAAATTGCAAAAAAACCTCCCGGTTAAAATATGGACTGGAATTTATCCATCTCAACCTGGATGGACTTCACCTGGGTGTAACTCTGGAGCGTCATCACGCCGTTTTCGCGGCCGATACCGGAGTGTTTGTAGCCGCCAACCGGCATCTCTGCCGGGGATTCACCCCAGGTGTTGATCCAGCAAATACCCGCCTCAAGCTGATGAATCGCTCGATGGGCCCGGTTCAGATCGGCCGTCACGATGCCTGCCGCCAGCCCGTAGTCGGTATCGTTGGCGCGGCGGAGAGCTTCTTCTTCAGATTCATAGGTGAGGATGGACATCACCGGCCCGAAGATCTCTTCGCGCACAATGGTCATCTCGTCGGTGCAGTCGGTGAACACGGTCGGGGCGACCCACGCGCCGTTGTCAAAGCCTTCGCCCTTCAGCACGTCGCCGCCGCACAGCACGCGCGCACCTTCCTCTTTGCCTTTGGCGATATAGCGCAGCACACTGTCGCGGTGCGGGAAGCTGACCAGCGGGCCAAAGTTGGTGCTTTCATCGAACAGATCGCCCGCGCGGATGCGGCCCACGCGCTCAACAATTTTCTGCTCAAACGCGGCCTTGAACTTCGCGGGTACGAACACGCGGGTGCCGTTGGTGCAGACCTGGCCGGAGCTGAAGAAGTTGGCCATCATCGCGATGTCGGCAGCGAGATCGAGATCCGCATCGTCAAATACAATCAGCGGGGATTTGCCGCCCAGCTCCATCGTCACCTCTTTCAGGGACGAGGCCGCCGAGTTCGCCATCACCTTTTTGCCGCTGGCGACGCCACCGGTGAAGGAGACTTTCGCGATGCCCGGGTGTTCGGTCAGGTACTGGCCGGTCTCCGCGCCCACGCCCGGCAGAACGTTAAACACGCCGTCCGGCAGGCCCGCTTCGGTGTAGATTTCCGCAAGCTTCAGGGCGGTGAGGGGGGTGACTTCGCTCGGCTTGAAGATCATCGCGTTGCCCGCCGCCAGCGCCGGGGCGGATTTCCACAGGGCGATCTGGATCGGGTAGTTCCACGCGCCAATACCCGCCACCACGCCCAGCGGCTCGCGACGGGTGTAGACGAAAGAGGTATCGCGCAGTGGGATCTGGCTGCCTTCCAGCGCCGGGATCAGCCCCGCGTAGTACTCCAGCACGTCCGCACCGGTGACGATATCCACGGTTGAGGTTTCCGAATACGCTTTACCGGTGTCGAGGGTTTCCAGCTTCGCCAGTTCGTCGTTCCGCTCGCGCAGGATATCGACGGCGCGACGCAGAATGCGCGAGCGCTCCATGGCGGTCATTGCCGCCCAGATTTTTTGCCCTTGCCGGGCACTCTCGACGGCGCGATTGACATCTTCGCGCCCGGCGGCCTGTACGGTCGCCAGAACGTCGCCGTTAGCCGGGTTAATGGTCTCGAAGGTGCGACCGCTGGTGGCGGATGTATAACCACCATTGATATAAAGCTGCTGTTCTGCCATTCGGGACATAAATTCTCCTCGGTTATTCGGTCGGTAAATGCTGGCTGATAAAGTGGCTGGTGAGCGACTGGGCTACGTTTTTATCCAGCGGTTTGCCGCTTAGCGCGGCGCGCAGCCACAGCCCGTCGATCAGCGCTGCAAGCCCGTAACCCGCCTCCTGCGCCTGTTCACGCGGCAGTTCGCGGCGGAATTCGTACACCAGATTTGAAAGCAAACGGCGGCTGCTTACCTGTTGCAACCGGTAGAGCATCGGCTGATGCATGCTGCTCGCCCAGAAGGCCAGCCAGGCTTTCATTGCCGCGCTGCTGATCTGGGTTTCATCAAAGTTGCCGCCGACAATCGCCTGCAATCGTTGCTCTGCGCTGCCATCCGGCAGGGCATGCAGGCGGCTCAGAACCGCGTCGCGCAGCTGGCCGGTGATGTCGCGCATGGTCGCTTCCAGCAGGCCATTTTTATCTTTGAAGTAGTGACTGATGATCCCGGTTGAGACACCCGCCCGACGGGCGATCTGCGCGATGGTTGCGTCATGCATTCCCACTTCATTTATTGCTTCCAGCGTGGCGTTGATCAGTTGCCTGCGCCGGATCGGCTGCATCCCCACTTTGGGCATTTTTGCCACTCCATTCATCAGCGTTGGTTAACCATTAAAGCGGTTTTTGATTGGACGTTCAATATAAAATGTGTCTTAATTGTTGCGGATTTGGATTTTAATAGTTACAAAAATAGTGGGGATACTGGATGACAGATCTTTCGCAAGACAGAGAAAAGGACAAAATCAATCCGGTTGTTTTTTATACATCCGCAGGACTGATTTTGTTGTTTTCCCTGATGACGATCTTCTTTAGCGACTTCTCTGCCGAGTGGATTGGGCGCACCCTGAACTGGGTGTCGAAGACCTTCGGCTGGTACTATTTGCTGGCGGCGACGCTCTATATTGTCTTTGTTGTCTGCATTGCCTGTTCGCGCTTTGGTTCGGTGAAGCTCGGGCCCGAGCAGTCAAAACCCGAGTTTAGTCTGTTAAGCTGGGCGGCGATGCTGTTTGCCGCCGGTATCGGCATCGACCTGATGTTCTTCTCCGTGGCCGAACCGGTCACGCAATATATGCAGCCGCCGGAAGGGGCAGGGCAGACGATGGAGGCCGCGCGCCAGGCGATGGTCTGGACGCTGTTCCACTACGGACTGACCGGCTGGTCGATGTACGCCCTGATGGGCATGGCGCTCGGATACTTTAGCTATCGTTATAATTTACCCCTCACCATTCGCTCTGCGCTGTACCCCATTTTCGGTAAAAAGATTAACGGCCCGATAGGGCACAGCGTCGATATTGCGGCGGTGATCGGCACCATCTTCGGTATCGCCACTACGCTCGGGATCGGCGTGGTGCAGCTCAACTACGGGCTGAGCGTGCTGTTTGATATCCCGGATTCGCTGGCGGCGAAAGCCGCGCTGATCGCGCTGTCGGTGATTATCGCCACCATCTCGGTCACTGCCGGCGTGGATAAGGGGATCCGCGTGCTCTCCGAGCTGAACGTCGCGCTGGCGCTGGGGCTGATTTTGTTTGTGCTGTTTGTGGGCGACACCTCTTTCCTGCTCAATGCCTTAGTGCTGAACGTGGGTGACTACGTGAACCGCTTTATGGGCATGACGCTGAACAGCTTCGCCTTTGACCGCCCGGTGGAGTGGATGAACAACTGGACGCTGTTCTTCTGGGCGTGGTGGGTGGCGTGGTCGCCGTTTGTCGGCCTGTTCCTGGCGCGTATTTCACGTGGTCGCACCATCCGCCAGTTTGTGATGGGTACGCTGATTATCCCGTTCACCTTTACCCTGCTGTGGCTGTCGGTCTTTGGCAACAGTGCGCTGCATGAGATCATCCACGGTGACGCGGCGTTTGCGCAGGAGGCGATGGCGCACCCGGAGCGCGGATTCTACAGCCTGCTGGCGCAATACCCGGCGTTCACCTTTAGCGCCTCCGTGGCCACCATTACCGGCCTGCTGTTTTACGTCACCTCGGCGGATTCCGGTGCGCTGGTGCTGGGGAACTTCACCTCGAAGCTGAAGGACATCAACAGCGATGCGCCAAACTGGCTGCGTATCTTCTGGTCGGTCGCCATCGGCCTGCTGACGCTCGGCATGCTGATGACCAACGGGATTTCCGCCCTGCAGAACACCACGGTGATCATGGGTCTGCCGTTCAGCTTTGTGATCTTCTTTGTTATGGCCGGGCTGTATAAATCGCTCAAGGTGGAAGACTACCGTCGCGTCAGCGCCAGCCGCGATACCGCGCCGCGCCCGCTGGGCGCCCAGGACAGACTGAGCTGGAAGAAGCGTCTCTCGCGCCTGATGAACTACCCGGGTACGCGTTACACCAGCCAGATGATGGAGACGGTCTGTTACCCGGCAATGGAAGAGGTGGCGCAGGAGTTGCGATTACGCGGTGCCTACGTGGAGCTGAAAAACCTGCCGCCGGAAGAGGGCGAGACCCTGGGGCATCTGGATCTGCTGGTGCATATGGGCGACGAGCAGAACTTTGTCTATCAGATCTGGCCGCAGCAGTATTCGGTGCCCGGGTTTACCTACCGCGCGCGCAGCGGCAAATCGACCTACTACCGGCTGGAGACCTTCCTGCTGGAAGGCAGCCAGGGGAATGATTTGATGGACTACAGCAAGGAGCAGGTGATTACGGATATTCTGGACCAGTATGAACGGCACCTGAACTTTATCCATCTGCACCGGGAAGCGCCGGGGAATAGCGTGATGTTCCCGGATGTTTGAAGTTTGATCTGAATAACGCGTTTGAAAGTTGAGGGGCCAGATTGTTGTGAATCTGGCCCTGTACTTTTCAAATAGTGCTTATTATATCTTGAATCGGAGGTGTACTATGTACTCCTTTTTATTGTTTCAAGGTATAGAATGAGTATCTTTGATGAGTTAAAAACTTCGCTTGAAGAGGCCGTTGAGATCCATAGCGGAAGGAAAGCCGCTTCCAGGGTAACTCGCTATGAAGTCGCGGATGTTCGCGCAATCAGAGAACAGCTAAATGTTACTCAAAGCGAAATGGCGAAGGCGCTTGGCACGAGCGTTGATACGATAAAAAGCTGGGAGTCTAAACGTCGTAACCCAACCGGGCTGGCGGCGAAGGTTCTCAATGTGATTCAGAAGGATCCCGCGTTTTATAAAGCGCTTGCAGCTCAATGAGCCCCCTCATGCCGGGTGGCGGCTTCGCCTTACCCGGCCTACCGCGAGCCAACTTTGTAGGCCTGATAAGCGAAGCGCCATCAGGCTTGTAGCAGCGTCAACACGCTGTCATCCCTTTTGTGCCAGAAGAGGGTGAAACGTGTGCCCTCCGCATATTCTCCAGCCGGGTGTGAAAGCACCAGCACAAGAGTTTTATCATCTAACGCTGCGACTCTCGCACAGTCAAAACCCATGTAAATCTTTACCTGCGGAAACAGCGCTTTAAACAAACTTTCTTTCGCGCTAAACGCGAGCGTCAGCGCCTGTGCAAAAGGGTAGCCTGAACGCGTTAAACACGCCGCTTCCTGCGCATTGATGATACCGTCCTGGATTTCATGGGCTTCACGGTCGGAAAGGATCGCCTCTGTATCGATACCTACAAGGGCATGAGGATGGTGAACCACAACCGCCATCGCCTGCGTGCCGCTGTGGGTGATGCTACCCGAAAACCCCTCCGGCCAGAGCGGTTCGCCGCTGGGGCCGATGCCGGGAACGGCGTGGCCAGGTAAGGCATGCGCGGCGGCGATGCGGCCCGCCAGATGCTCGGCTTTGCGTTTGCGTCCGGCGTCAGCCAGCTGTGCGTGATGGGGGAGCCAGAGGAGATCGGCGTCGGTGAAGGTGGTGGGGTCGAAGGTGATGCGGTGAACGGTGAGGCTGGCGAGAACGAACGTGCTGTGGGTTGTGTGCATGGTTTTCCCTTCAGAATTGTGCGGCCTGTTGCCCTCACCCCGGCCCTCTCCCACGGGGAGAGGGAGCAAACACTAAAAACGGCAACGGGGTTGCCGTTTTGCTTTTACCTCGCCCTCACCCCGGCCCTCTCCCACAGGGAGAGGGAGGAGTCACTGCCTGTATCAGAATCGGGTATTCACGCTCATATACCACGTGCGGCCTGGCTCATTATAGGTATAAGCCCCTGCGCCGTACATATAGGCACCCGTCGAGGTATTCCCGGTGGTCTGGGCATTACCCGCACGCCACTGACGTTTGTCGAAGACGTTATCCACGCCGCCGGTCAGGCTGACATTTTTGGTCACGTCCCACGTCGCGCTCAGGCCAAGGATGCTATACGGGCTGACCTCGTCTTTCTCTGACCCGGTCACCGGCTGACCTTTGTAATTGTACTTCTTCGGCTGCTGCTTGCCGTACCAGGTGAAGGTCGACTGGAGCGACACATCCTGATGCACCTGCCAGCTCAGGGTAGAGTTCAGCGTGTACTCCGGGATGATCGACAGACGGTCGCCGGTCTCCTTGTTCTTGCTCTGCAGCATGTAAGTGATGTTGTTGGTCCAGTTGATGGTATCGCTGACCGGCACGTTCAGGGAACCTTCCAGGCCTTCAACCACCGCTTTCGGCACGTTCTCCCACTGATAGATATCGGTGGTGACTTTGCTGGTGGAGGTCTGGCCAATCGGCGCATAGCCCGCTTCAATCTTGTTGCGATAGTCGTTGCGGAACCAGGTCACGCCCGCCAGCCAGCCGTCGCGTTTCCACTCCAGACCAATCTCTTTGTTGATGCTGGTTTCGGCTTTCAAATCGTCGTTACCCATCATGTAGCAGCCCACGCCGTCAGAGCTGGCGTAGCAGCCCTGGCCCTTGCTGTATAACAGGTAGTTCGGGTTGGTCTGGTACAGGCTCGGTGCTTTGTAAGCACGCGCAATACCCATCTTCAGGGTGAAATCATCCCCCAGACCCTGCGACAGGTTCAGGGACGGGCTCCAGTTGTTACCCACGATGGTGTGATGGTCGAAGCGCAGCGCCGGGGTCAGCATGGTGCTGTCGGTCAGCTCCATATTGTTTTCCGCAAACAGGGAGAAAATCTCTGCGGAGGTATAGGGGCTGCGATCGTCGCTCATCCCTGGAATGGTCCCGCCCTGCAGGGTTTGCGAGAAGGAGGTGGAATCCTTCATGCGCTGCTGGTTCCACTCGGTGCCCAGCGTCAGGTTCTGGTTGACGATGAAATCAATCGGCAGGTTGATCTCACTGTGCAGCATGACGTCGGCCAGGTCGGTATCGGTGAATTTATCGCTGTTGAACAGCCCTTCGGTTCCTCCGGCCAGCCCTTCACCCAGACGCGAGTTGCGGGTGTGTTCGTACTGTGCCCAGTTGCTGGTGGTAATGCCGTTATCCCAGCCGCCATTCCACGTGACGGCGAAGTTCTGACGATAGATACGGTTGGTCTCTTTACCGTAGTTCTTCTTCACCAGCGCATTGTCGTTGTTGGTGTTCTGGGTATCACCGGCGTAGAGGTTGTTCTGGCGGCTGTAGCCCGCTTCAAACTCCAGAGACTGCATTGGCGCAAAGTCCCAACGCACCACGCCATTGATGTCTTTGTTTTCTACCCCTTCACGGCCTGCAGGCAGGGTGTTGGCATAGGCGCCGGTACGCTCGGACTGATGGCCCTGGTTGATGTCCCACGCATCGGCCTGGGTTTTGTCGAGGTTACCGTACATGCGGAAGCTGAAGTCGCCGCCCAGCGGGCCGCTCAGGCTGAAGTTGGTGCGTTTTGTGGAACCTTCATCCTTGTGTTCAGGCGCGTTCAGATAGGTGTTCCAGGAGCCGTGCCACTGGTCGTCGAATTTTTTGGTGATGATGTTCACCACGCCACCTGCCGCACCGTTGCCGTAACGCGCGGCGGCCGGGCCACGGATCACTTCAATACGCTCGATCATCTCAGGCGGCACCCAGCCGGTATCACCGCGGGTGTCGCGCTCGCCGCGCCAGCCCAGACGAATCGAATTGCGGCTGGTGACCGGCTTGCCGTCGATCAGGATCAGCGTGTTTTCCGGGCCCATACCGCGGATATCAATCTGGCGGTTGTTACCGCGCTGGCCGCTGGTGGAGTTACCGGTCAGGTTAACGCCTGGCATGGTGCGGATGATTTCAGACACGTCACGCGCGGGCGGATTTTTACGGATCTCATCGGCGGTAATGGTGGAAACCCCCGGCGCCTGCAAATTCTGCTCGGCGGCGGTGATCACCATGGTGTCTTCATGCTGCGCGGAGGCGGTGTTGTCGTCTGCCATGGCAGGCAGCGCGACGCCATAAATCCCTAAATTGACCAGCAAGGCCAGAGAGTGAATCTTCTTATTCATTGGATGTCCCGCTTTTATGGTTTCTTATGAACGCGCTTCCCACAGCGCGGGCATTACGCTATTGCAAATGCAAATAGTTATCAATAATATTATCAATAAAATTTGTCCTGAAACAAAAAAGACTGTTAAACATGAGGTTAGAAGGGTGACGGTGTTAACAACGGGAAGTGAAGCCTGGTGGCAGTCGAAAAACGGCCCGGAATGGGTGCGTGAACAGGGGAAATATCGGGTCACCTTCTGGTGGCGCGATCCGGCGGGAACGCAACACACCTCGGCGGTGAAACGCGTCTGGCTGTATATCACCGGCGTAACCGATCACCATAAAAATGCCCGCCCACAATCCCTCGAACGCATCCCGGATACCGACGTCTGGCAATGGCAGGGCGAGTTCAGCCCCCAGTGGCGCGGCAGCTACTGCTTTATCCCCTCAGAGAATACAGACGATTTCGCGCCCGATGTGTTTCACGGTGAGCAGCCGAATCGCCTGGCGCTGCGCGAAGGCTGGCGCAAGCTGCTGCCGCAGGCGATGTCCGACCCGCTTAATACCCAGAGCTGGCGAGGCGGGAGGGGACATGATGTCTCTGCGCTGGAGATGCCCGACGCTCCGGTGCAGCCCGGCTGGGATCGCCCCAATACGCCATACCGGCAGCCGGTCTGCATTGACTGGCAGAGCAATCGACTGGGCAACCGTCGTCGCGTCTGGATATTTACCACCGGCGATGACGATCCGGAACGCCCGCTGGCGGTGCTGCTCGACGGCCAGTTCTGGGCCGAGAGCATGCCCGTCTGGCCAGCGCTGACGGCGCTTACCCTCGGACGCAAACTGCCGCCTGCCGTCTACGTTTTAATCGATGTGATAGATATGGCGCATCGCAATAACGAATTGCCCTGCAACCCCGATTTCTGGCTGGCGGTGCAGGAAGAACTTCTCCCTCTTGTAAAACAACGCACGCCATTCAGCGACCGCGCAGACCGTACGGTGGTCGCAGGCCAGAGCTTCGGCGGTCTCTCCTCGCTTTATGCCGCACTAAACTGGCCGCAGCGTTTTGGCTGCGTGCTGAGCCAGTCCGGCTCTTACTGGTGGCCGCATCGCGGCGGGCAGCAGGAAGGGCTGCTTATCGCGCAACTGAAAGCGGGTGAAAAAACCGCACGCGGCCTGCGCATCGTCCTTGAGGCCGGGTGCAACGAGCCGCTGATTTATCGCGCAAATCAGGCCATTTACGACGAACTGCACACACAGCAGCAGGTTTACTGGCGTCAGGTTGACGGCGGACACGACGCGCTTTGCTGGCGCGGTGGGCTGACGCAGGGGCTGATGACCCTCTGGCAGCCGCTTATTCACTAACGGAGTCTGTATGGAATTCAGCAATCCTTTCGATAATCCGCAGGGGCAGTTTGCTATTTTGCGTAACGATCAGGGGCAGTACAGCCTGTGGCCGCAGCAGTGCGAATTGCCCGCAGGCTGGCGCGTGGTATGCGAAGCGCAATCGCAGGACGCATGCCAGCAGTGGCTGGCCGAACACTGGCAGACGCTCAGCCCCTCTAATTATGCGGGGGAGCATGCATGAACCGTCTGCCGCTTGTTGCCGCCCAGCCGGGCATCTGGATGGCGGAGCAGCTTTCCAGCCTGCCGAACGCCTGGAGCGTGGCACACTACACCGAACTGAAAGGCGATATTGACGCACCGCTGCTGGCAAAAGCCATTGCCGAAGGCATGATGCAGGCCGACACGCTGCGCATGCGCTTCACCGAGGATAACGGTGAGGTGTGGCAGTGGGTGGATGCATCAATGACGCTGCCTGAACCGGAAATCGTGAATGCCGGTTCCCATGACGCCGCCGTGGCGCTGATGGACGCCGACCTTAACCAGAACCTTCGTGTCGACAGCGGTCAGCCCCTGGCGTTTCACCTGCTGATTCAGATCGGTCCGCAACACTGGTACTGGTATCAGCGTTATCACCATTTAGTGGTCGATGGCTTCAGCTTCCCGGCGATTACCCGCCAGATCGCCGCGATTTATGCCGCGTGGAAGAGGGGCGAGCCCACGCCTGACTCCCCGTTTACGCCGTTCGCCGGGGTGGTGGAGGAGTATCAGCGCTACCGCGCCAGCGAGGCGTATCAGCGCGACGGTGTCTTCTGGGCTGAGCAGCGCAAACAGCTTCCTTCTCCGGTCTCGCTTTCCTCTGCGCCGCTGCCGGGGCGTGCCGCCACCACCGACATCCTGCGCCTGAAAATCGCCGCCGATGGCCGCGCCTTCAGCCAGCTTGCGCAGGCCGCAGGACAGGTACAGCGCACCGATCTGGCGCTTGCGCTGGTGGCGCTGTGGCTGGGCCGTCTCACCGGACGGCTGGACTACGCCGCCGGGTTTATCTTTATGCGCCGCATGGGCTCCGCTGCGCTGACCGCGACCGGCCCGGTGCTCAACGTGCTGCCGCTGTCGGTGAACATTCATCCGCAGGAGAGCCTGCCGGAACTGGCGCAGCGCCTGGCAAACCAGTTGAAAAAAATGCGTCGCCACCAGCGCTACGACGCCGAGCAGATCGTGCGCGACAGCGGGCGTGCCGCGGGTGATGAAGCCCTGTTCGGCCCGGTGCTCAACGTCAAGGTATTCGATTATCAGCTGGATATCGCTGGCGTGGAGGCCACCACCCACACGCTGGCCACCGGCCCGGTGAACGATCTGGAGCTGGCATTGTTCCCGGACGAGCAGGGCGGGCTGAGCATTGAGATCCTCGCCAATAAACAGCGCTACGATGAAACCACGCTGGCCCGTCACGTGGCGCGCCTGAATGGGATGTTGACGCAATTTGCCGCTAACCCGGATCTGCGCTGTGGCGAGGTTGAAACGGTCTCAGAGCAGGAATACAAGCAGCTTGCACGCATCAACGATACCGGGCTGGCGCTACCGTCCATCACGCTTGCGGAACTGGTGGCGGAACAGGCGAGCAAAACGCCGGACGCGCCCGCACTGGCGGATGCGCACATCGAGCTCAGCTATCGCCAGATGCGCGAGCAGGTGGTGGCACTGGCGCATCTGTTGCGTGAGCGCGGCGTGAAACCGGGCGACAGCGTGGCGGTGGCGCTGCCGCGCTCGGTATTCCTGACGTTAGCACTGCACGGCATTGTGGAGGCGGGGGCCGCGTGGTTGCCGCTGGATACCGGCTACCCGGACGATCGTCTGCGGATGATGCTGGAGGACGCGAAGCCGCCGCTGCTTATCACCACCGACGAACAGCGTCCGCGCTTTAGCGATCTGTCCATTGGGACGTTTAGTTACAACACACTATTACCGGCTGCGGATGCTGAACCGCTGCGGCTGGCGAAGCCGGAGCAGACGGCGTACATCATCTTTACGTCGGGCTCGACAGGGCGTCCGAAAGGGGTAATGGTCGGGCATACTGCCATCGTTAACCGTCTGAAATGGATGCAGGATCACTACCCGCTGACGGCGTGCGACGTGGTGGCACAGAAAACGCCGTGCAGCTTTGACGTGTCGGTTTGGGAGTTCTGGTGGCCGTTTATCGCCGGGGCGAAGCTGGTGATGGCCGAGCCGGACGCGCACCGTGATCCTCAGGCCATGCAGCACTTCTTTGCGCACTATGGCGTCACCACCACCCACTTTGTGCCGTCGATGCTGGCAGCGTTTGTCGCCTCGCTGACGCCGGAAAACGCCGACTGCTGTAAGAGCCTCAGGCAGGTATTCTGCAGCGGGGAAGCACTGCCGACGGAACTTTGTCGCGAATGGGAGCAGCTCACTCACGTGCCGCTGCATAACCTCTATGGCCCGACGGAAGCGGCGGTGGACGTTAGCTGGTATCCGGCATTTGGACCAGAGCTGGCGGCAGTTGCAGGTAACAGCGTGCCGATCGGTTTCCCGGTATGGAACACCGGGTTGCGGATCCTGGATGCGATGATGCGCCCGGTACCGTTTGGCGTGGCGGGCGATCTCTATCTCACCGGCATTCAGCTGGCGCAGGGGTATCTGGGGCGTCCGGATCTCACCGCCAGCCGCTTTATTGCCGATCCGTTCGCGCCGGGCGAGCGGATGTACCGTACCGGTGACGTCGCCCGCTGGCTGGACAACGGCGCGGTGGAGTATTTAGGCCGCAGCGACGACCAGCTGAAAATTCGCGGCCAGCGCATCGAGCTTGGCGAAATCGACCGGGCGATGCTGTCGCTGCCCGACGTGGCTCAGGCGGTGGCGCACGCCTGCGTGTTCAACCAGGCGGCGGCCACGGGCGGCGATGCCCGTCAACTGGTGGGATATGTGGTTTCTGAATCCGGTTTACCGCTGGATCGCGACGCGCTGCTTGCCTCACTCAGATCGCAATTGCCGCCGCATATGGTGCCGGTGGTGTTACTGCAAATCAGCGCGCTGCCGTTAAGCGCAAACGGCAAACTGGATCGCAAGGCGCTGCCGCTGCCGGAGCTGACCAGCAAAACCAGCGGACGCGCACCGGAAAGTGCAACCGAAATTGCCGTCTCGCAGGCGTTTGCGTCTTTGCTGGGCTGCGCGGTGAACGACATCGAAGCCGATTTCTTTGCCCTCGGCGGCCACTCGCTGCTGGCGATGCGCCTGGCCGCACAGCTCAGCCGTACGTTCGCCCGCAAGGTGACGCCGGGGCAGATAATGGTCGCCTCTACGGTCAGCAGGCTGAGTGCTCTGCTGGATTCGCCGATAAGCGACGAGCAGGCGCAGCGTCTGGGTTATGAAACCTTGCTGCCGCTGCGCGAAAGCGACGGCCCGACGCTGTTCTGCTTCCATCCGGCTTCCGGTTTCGCCTGGCAGTTCAGCGTGCTGGCGCGCTACCTTAGCCCGCGCTGGTCCATTACCGGAATTCAGTCGCCGCGCCCGGAGGGGCCGATGCAGCAGTGTGTGGATCTGGATGGGGTGATTGAACATCATCTGACTACGTTACGTGCCCGGCAGCCCCACGGGCCGTATTACCTGTTCGGCTACTCGCTTGGCGGTACGCTGGCGCAGGGGATTGCTGCGCGTCTGCGTGAACAGGGCGAAACCGTCGCCTTCCTGGGTCTGCTGGATACCTGGCCACCGGAAACCCAGAACTGGGCGGAAAAAGAGGCCAACGGACTCGACCCGGCGGTGCTGGCCGAAATTGAGCGCGAGCGTCAGGCGTTTATCGCCGCCCAGCAGGGGCAGGGCTCCAGCGCGCTATTCAACGCCATTGAAGGTAACTACGCCGACGCGGTGCGGCTGCTCACCACGGCGCACAGCTCGCGGTTTGACGGGAAAGCAACGCTGTTTGTTGCCGAGCGCACGCGAACGATGGATCCGCAGGTGGCGTGGTCGCCGTGGGTAAATGAACTGGAGGTATACAGCCAGGATTGCGCCCATGTGGACATCATTTCGCCGCAGGCGTTTGAGAAGATTGGGCCGGTGTTGCAGAAGATGTTGGGGGAGTGATTTCCCCTCACCCTAACCCTCTCCCACGGGGAGAGGGGATGGTTTGCTCCCTCTCCCTGTGGGAGAGGGCCGGGGTGAGGGCATCAGCGCGCACGCTTTCCAAGCGGCACCACCAGCGGCGTGCCCGCCACCGGGTCGTCAATAATCATGCAGCGCATGCCGTAGATCCGCTCGATAAGCGCCGGTGTCACAATCTCCTTCGGCGCGCCCTGCGCCACAATTTCGCCGTCGCGCAGTGCAATTAAATGCGTGGCATAGCGGCAGGCCTGATTCAAATCATGCAGCACCGCCGCCAGGGTGTAACCCTGCGTGCGGTTGAGCTCGCTCAGCAACTCGAGCAGATCGATCTGATGGCTGATATCAAGCCAGGTCGTCGGTTCATCCAGCAGCATAATGGAGGTCTCCTGCGCCAGCACCATCGCGATCCACGCCCGTTGACGCTGGCCGCCGGAAAGGGTGTCCACGCTCTGCCGGGCGAGGTCCGTAATGCCCGTTGCCTGCATCGCGCGGTTAACCGCGTCTTCATCTTCCTTGCGCCAGCGGGTAAACAGCGGCTGGTGCGGATAGCGTCCGCGTGAGACCAGCTCCTGCACCGTGATGTCTCCCGGCGTGGTGGCGTTTTGCGCCAGCAGCCCGATGCGCCTGGCCACCTCTTTACTGGCAAAGCGCTGGATCTGCTCGCCGTCGAGGAATACGTGGCCTTCAACCGGCGTCATCAGGCGACTGAGGGTGCGCAAAAGGGTCGACTTGCCGCAGCCGTTCGGGCCGATAATCGCCGTGAAATGGCCGTCAGGAATGTTGACGGTTAAGTCATGGGCAACGATTTTTTTGCCGTAACCGAGAGTAAGGCTTTCGCCGCGCAAGCGGGTGGTTGAATCGGTCATTTCTTGCGTGACTCCTGAACGAGCAAGACGATGAGGTAAATCCCGCCAAGGCTGACGGTGACAACGCCCACCGGAAGTTGATAAGGCATAAACAGCCGCTGGGCGCAGAGATCGGCGGCCAACAGTAATATTGAGCCGCACAGCGCCGCCTGGGTTAAGCCCCAGCGGGCCGTACCGCTAAGACGACGCGCAATGTGCGGGGCGACAAGGGCGATAAAGGAGATGGGTCCGGCAATCGCGGTGGAGGCCGCGGTGAGCAACACGGCGACCAGCATCAGCATCAGGCGCGAACGCTCAACGCCGACCCCCAGCGCACAGGCGCTGTCGTCACCCATTTCCAGCAGCCGCATGCGCCGCACCAGCAGCAGCGCGGCGATAAACATCAGCAGAATCAATGGCGCGGCTGGCCAGACTTTGCCCCAGGTCAGGCCGTTGAGGGAACCGGCATACCACAGCCCGGCCGACAGCGCCGTTTCCAGCGAAGCCTGCAAGAGCAGCCAGGTATTGAACGCCATCAGCATGGCACGCACGCCGATACCGATAATGATCAGGCGGAAAGTGTCGATACCGTTGCGCCAGGCGAGCAGCCAGATCACCAGCGCGGTCAGTATCCCGCCGGTCATCGCCGTCACGGTGATGGCCGTCAGATGCTGACCAAACAGCACCATCGCGACCAGCACGCCGCTCCAGGCACCGGTGTTGAGACCCATTACATCCGGGCTGCCGAGCGGGTTGCGCATCAGCGACTGGAAAATCGCGCCGCTGACGCCAAGCGCGGCACCCACCAGCATCGCCATTGCCACGCGCGGCAGTCGCCACTCCGTCACCACCATCGTGACAGCGCGCGGGGCGCTGCCGGTGAGCGCGTTAAACACCTGGGCGAGATCGAGCGTCACCGCGCCGCTGCACAGGCTTGCGATCGCCAGCATCAGAATGGCGATAACCAACAGCGAAACGCTGACGATCAAACGACGAGAGGGGGCCATCATGCGTCACCTCCGCGTTTACGTCGTACCAGGAAGATCAGGACCGGTGCGCCGATAAAGGCGCTGACCACCGAAACGCGCAGTTCGCCGGGAACCAGAAGACGCCCGACAACATCAGCGAACAAGAGCAGGACCGGGGTGGCCAGCAGCGTCACCGGCAGAGACCAGCGGTGATCGGCCCCCACCAGCCAGCGCGACAGATGCGGCATCATCAGCCCGATAAAGGCAATCGGGCCGACCACTGCCGTCGCACTGCCGCACAGCACGGTGATGACCACTAATCCCGTCAACTGGGTTCGCGCCACGCGGTTGCCGAGCGCGGTGGCGGTGTCGCTGCCAAGGCTCAGGCTGTTCAGCGCCCGGCTTAAACCGAGTGCCACGGCGGCGGCAATCATCACCGGGATGACCACCACCTTAAGCGTCTCCAGCGTGCGGATATCCAGCGAACCGGCCTGCCAGAAGCGGAGCTGGTCGTAAACGTCCGGGTTAAGCAGGGCAATGCCGTTAGATAACCCTTCCAGCACGGCGGCAAGCGCCACGCCCGCCAGCGTCAGACGTACCGGGCTAAGCTGCCCGCCGCCCTGGCTGCCGGTAAAGGCGACAATCAGCGAGGCCGCCAGCGCGCCGCAAAAGGCCATTACCAGTTGTTCTGAGGGAGAGGTAAACCCGAACAGCGCCGCACCAAGCACAATGGCAAAGCTGGCACCGCTATTCACGCCAAGAATGCCGGGGTCAGCCAGCGGGTTGCGGGTGAGGGTTTGCATAAGGGCTCCCGCAAGGCCCAGTGCGCCACCGGCAAGTAATCCGGCCAGGGTACGGGGCAGGCGGGCATCCAGCACGATGGTGCAGTCGGCGCTCTGACAGGTACCAAAGAGCGCATCAACAATCACGGAGGCGGGCAGCGGTTTCGCACCAACCAGCAGACTGAGCGCCATCGCAAGGATTAACAGCAGCAATAACACGGGCACAGCAACGGCGCGCACCGCAGAAGAAGAGGAAAACGACATAGCAACATCCATGATTTGATAATGATAGTGATTATCGTTATCTATCTTATTTGGCTATGTTAGCATGTGCGCCCATGGAATGGGTAGAAATAGACTCAAGGTCTTGTCATGAATCAAAAATCCTGGCTGATTAACCTCAGCCTGCTGAAGACGCACCCGGCGTATCGCGCCGTGTTTATCGCGCGTTTTATCTCCATTTTGTCCCTCGGCCTGCTCGGCGTTGCCGTCCCGGTACAGATCCAGACGTTGACGCACTCAAGCTGGCTGGTCGGGCTGTCGGTCACC
Organism: Enterobacter sp. T1-1; assembly: GCF_000710795.1. Lineage (NCBI taxonomy): Bacteria > Pseudomonadati > Pseudomonadota > Gammaproteobacteria > Enterobacterales > Enterobacteriaceae > Enterobacter > Enterobacter sp. T1-1. The sequence goes on from NZ_JALW01000077.1 coordinate 50,358, forward strand.
TTAACCGGCGGGGCGATGTTTATCGGTCTGATGATCGGCGGCGTGCTGGCCGACAGGTACGAACGCAAGAAGCTGATCCTGCTGGCACGCGGCACCTGCGGGGTGGGGTTTGTCGGATTGTGCCTGAACGCAATGCTGCCAGAACCCTCCTTACTCGCCATTTACGCCCTCGGGCTGTGGGATGGTTTCTTTGCTTCGTTAGGCGTGACGGCGCTGCTGGCCGCCACACCCGCGTTGGTAGGGCGCGAGAATCTGATGCAGGCGGGGGCAATTACCATGCTTACCGTCCGTCTTGGCTCGGTGATATCGCCGATGGTGGGCGGCCTACTGCTGGCCACCGGTAACGTGGCGTGGAACTACGGCCTCGCGGCGGCGGGGACGTTTATCACCACCTTAACCCTGCTGCGTCTGCCGCTTCTGCCACCGCCACCGCAGCCGCGTGAGCATCCGCTGAAATCGCTGATGGCGGCGATCCGGTTTCTGTTCAGCAACCCGCTGATTGGTGGTATTGCGCTGCTCGGTGGTCTGCTGACGATGGCGAACGCCGTACGCGTGCTGTATCCGGCGCTGGCGGGGGTGTGGCAGATAAGCGCCTCAGAGATTGGCGTGTTGTACGCCTCCATTCCGCTCGGCGCGGCGTGTGGTGCGCTAACCAGCGGCAGGCTGGCGCAGAGCGCGCGTCCAGGGTTGATTATGCTGTTGACGACACTGGCATCGTTTATCGCGATGGGGTTCTTCAGCCTGATGCCGGTTTGGGCGCTGGGTGTGCTGTGTCTGGTGCTCTTCGGCTGGCTGAGCGCCATCAGTTCTCTGTTGCAGTACACCCTGATCCAGACCCAGACGCCGGAGGGAATGCTCGGGCGCATCAACGGCCTGTGGACCGCGCAAAACGTGACGGGCGATGCCATTGGCGCGGCGATCCTCGGTGGGCTGGGGGCTGTCATGACACCGGTGGCTTCGGCGAGCACCAGCGGGTTTGCGTTAGCCGTTGTAGGTGGGATCCTGTTAATGGTATTAGCAGAATTGCGCCGGTTCCGGCAGGAGGTTGTATTGAACGACGGTGCAGCCTGATGCCCTCCCCCCGCCCCTCTCCCACGGGGAGAGGGAGGGAAAATGCCTACTTAAAAAATGCATTTAATCTCTCTAACACCAGCATCGCGCTGTAATAATCCAGGCGGAACGTCTCCGTTCCCAGTGCCCACACGCGTTTATTCTTCACCGCAGGCAGGTGAGCCAGCAGCGGGTTGGCGTAAATCGCTTCAACGTCTTTTTGATCGCCGGCAAACAGGAACAGGCCTTCACCGTTCAGCCCGGTAGCCAGATTTTCACCGCCTAACTGGATGATGTCGTGACGTTTGCCCTGACTTTTTGAGGTGTGCAGCCCGGCAGGCAGTTCGGCCAGGGTAAAGCCTAACTGGTGCAACAGCTGGCCCTGGGCAGACTCCGCGGTCCACAGGTTAGCGCTGTGCGCGGCGGCGGTGTACACAATGGCGTTCACCGGTTGCGGCGGCAGCGTCATCTGCTGTTTCACCTGCGCGAGTTGTTTATCGAATGCTGCAATGCGTTCGGCGGCCTGTTTTTCCTGTCCGGTTATCGTGCCTAGCTGCTTCAGCAGTTCCTGCCAGCTTTTGTCGTCGTAGTTGATGATGAGCGTCGGCGCGATGGCGGAGAGCTGATCGTACAACGCCAGGGCCGAATCTCCGCCGGTCGCGCTAATCAGAATCAGATCCGGCATCTGCGCCGCCACCGCTTCCGCACTCGGCTCGCCAATGTACAGGCGCGCCACGTTGCGCTGTTTCGCAATATCACCCCACTGACGTAAAAAGCCCTGCGCATCCGCCACGCGGTTATTGGGCGTGGTCGCCCCGCTGGCCACTACCGGAGCGTCAATCGCCAGCAATGAGCCGGTCAGGGTCACGCTGGTGGAGACAATGCGCGTGGGTTTGCTCTCCAGGGTATGCACGCCGCGGCTGTCGGTTACCTGACGCGGCCAGTCGGCGGCGATGGCTGAGGTTAGTCCTAAAACAAAACATCCCGTTAAAAGAAGGGCATTACGGCAAACGGCGGGGAATTTCACAACGCGGCATCCTGTTCTCTTTGAAGTTAATGCTTCTCATTTTCATGATTGCGGCGAGGGGATGCAAGCGATACTCGCACAAGATGTTCGCTCTGCGGTTGACACCGGCGCGATGTAAGATTAGGTTAGCCAACGAAAATATAAATGATAATCATTATTGCTTCTTTTATCATTTTATGGAGGATGATATGGATACGTCCCTGGCTGAGGAAGTTCAGCACACCGCGACCACGCTGCCATCAGACAGCTTTTTCTTTATGTCGCCTTACCGCAGTTTTACCACGTCAGGCTGTTTTTCCCGTTTCTCTGAACCCGCCGAGGGCGGTGATAACCCGTCGGGGGCCTTCCAGCAGAAACTGGCTCAGGCTTTCCGCAACGCGAAGGCCAGCGGCATTGCCCATCCCGTGATGGTGGGTGCCATCCCGTTCGATACCCGCAAGCCCTCATCCCTGTTTATTCCGCAGCACTGGCAGACCTTTTCGCGCCCGGCGCGTCAGCAGTCCGCGCGCTATTTTTCCGCTTCCCAGGCGTTGAGCGTGGAAACCCGCACTGAGATCCCTCCGCAGCCCGTGTTTGAAGAGATGGTTGCCCGTGCGGCAGCGCTCACCGCCACGCCACAGGTGAACAAAGTGGTGCTGTCGAGGCTGATTGATATTGCGACGGATAAAAAGATTGATAGCGGCGCGCTGATGGAGCGACTGATCGCCCAGAATCCGGCCAGCTTCAACTTCCATGTGCCGCTGGAAGATGGCGGCGTGCTGCTGGGCGCGAGCCCGGAACTGCTGCTGCGTAAAGAGGGGACACACTTTAGCTCTCTGCCGCTGGCGGGCTCTGCGCGTCGTCAGCCGGATGACGTGCTGGATCGCGAGGCGGGTAATAAGCTGCTGGCCTCCGAGAAGGATCGCCACGAGCACGATCTGGTGACCCAGGCGATGAAAGCCATTCTGGCACCGCGCAGCCATCATCTCAGCATGCCAGCTTCCCCGCAGCTGATCACCACCCCAACGCTCTGGCATCTGGCGACGCCGGTGGAAGGGGAGGCCCGTGAAAATGAGAACGCCCTGACTCTGGCCTGTCTGCTGCACCCGACGCCTGCGCTGAGCGGTTTCCCGCATCAGGCGGCAAAAGAACTGATTGCCGGGCTGGAGCCGTTCGACCGCGAACTGTTTGGCGGCATCGTTGGCTGGTGTGACAGCGAAGGCAACGGCGAGTGGGTGGTGACCATCCGCTGCGCGCGTCTGCTTAAAAATCGCGTTCGCCTGTTTGCCGGTGCGGGCATTGTGCCAGCCTCCTCCCCGGTGGGCGAGTGGCGCGAAACCGGGGTGAAGCTCTCCACCATGCTCAACGTTTTTGGTTTGCACTGAGGAATCATCATGACCATCCCCTTTACCCGTTGGCCTGAGGAGTTTGCCCGGCGCTACCGTGAAAAAGGCTACTGGCAGGATCTGCCGCTGACCCACATTCTGACCGACCACGCGGAGAAAGATACCGTCGCCATTATTGACGGTGAACGTCACCTGACCTGGCGCGCGTTCAACCAGGCGGTGAATAACCTGGCCTCCGTCCTGCAGGAGCAGGGCGTGCGTCGTGGCGAGACCGCGCTGGTTCAGCTCGGCAACGTGGCTGAGTTTTACATCACCTTTTTCGCGCTTCTGCAGGTGGGTGTGGCTCCGGTGAACGCGCTTTTCAGCCACCAACGTAACGAGCTGAACGCCTACGCCGCACAGATCAAACCCGCGCTGCTGATTGCCGACCGCGAGCACGCCCTGTTTGCAGGCGATGATTTCCTGAACCGTTTTGTGGATGAACATCGCTCAGTGCGTGTTGTCCTGCTGCGTGGCGATAACGGCGCACATGCCCTGGAGGCGGCCATCGCCCACCCGGCGGCCCATTTCATCCCCAACCCCACGCCCGCCGACGAAGTGGCGTTCTTCCAGCTTTCAGGCGGCAGTACCGGCACGCCAAAACTGATCCCGCGTACGCATAACGATTACGACTACAGCATCCGTCGCAGCAACGAAATTTGCGGCATTACTGCGGATACCCGCTATCTGAATGCGCTACCGGCGGCCCATAACTACGCCATGAGTTCCCCGGGTTCGTTAGGGGTATTCATGGCTGGTGGCTGCGTGGTGCTGGCGCACGATCCGAGCGCCACGATCTGCTTCCCGCTGATTGAACGCCATCAAATTAACGTCACCTCGCTGGTACCCCCGGCGGTCAGCCTGTGGCTGCAGGCGATTGCCGACGGCGCGGGCAATGCGCAGCTTAAATCGCTGAAGCTGCTGCAGGTGGGGGGCGCACGCCTCTCCGCCACGCTCGCCGCGCGCATTCCGGCGGAAATTGGCTGCCAGCTACAGCAGGTGTTCGGCATGGCGGAAGGGCTGGTGAATTACACCGCTCTCGACGATACCCCGGAACGCATCATCCACACCCAGGGCCGTCCGATGTGCCCGGATGACGAAGTGTGGGTGGCGGACGAGCACGGCAACCCGCTGCCGCGTGGCGAAACAGGACGTCTGATGACCCGCGGGCCGTATACCTTCCGCGGCTATTTCAACAGCCCGGAACACAACGCCAGCGCCTTTGATGCCAACGGGTTTTACTGCTCCGGCGATCTGATTGCCATCGACGAGCAGGGGTACATCACCGTGCAGGGGCGCGAGAAAGATCAGATCAACCGCGGCGGGGAGAAGATCGCCGCTGAAGAGATCGAAAACCTGCTGCTGCGCCATGAGGCAGTGATCCACGCCGCGCTGGTGAGCATGGAGGACAGCCTGTTGGGCGAGAAAAGCTGCGCGTTTCTGGTGGTGAAACAGCCGCTGCGCGCGGTTGAGGTGCGTCGCTTCCTGCGCGAGCAGGGCGTTGCCGAATTCAAACTGCCGGATCGCGTGGAGAGCGTGGATGCGCTGCCGTTAACGCCGGTCGGCAAAGTCGATAAGAAACAGTTGCGCCTGTGGATCGCTGAACGCGCCCGGGCCTGAGGAACAGAGTATGGCTATTACAAAATTAACCGCTTACGCGCTGCCAACTGCCGCAGAGTTGCCGACAAGTAAAGTGAACTGGGCGTTTGAGCCTGAACGTGCCGCGCTGCTGATCCACGATATGCAGGAGTATTTCCTGAACTTCTGGGGCGAAAACAGCGCGATGATGCAGCAGATGGTGGCGAACATCGCCAGGCTGCGCGCGTACTGTAAAGCGCACAACATTCCGGTTTATTACACCGCCCAGCCGAAAGAGCAGAGCGACGAAGACCGCGCCCTGCTGAATGACATGTGGGGCCCGGGGCTGACCCGTTCCCCGGAGCAGCAGCGTATCGTCGCTGAACTGACCCCGGACGAAGCGGACACCGTGCTGGTGAAGTGGCGTTACAGCGCGTTTCATCGCTCGCCGCTGGAGCTGATGCTGAAAGAGACAGGCCGCAATCAGCTGCTGATCACCGGCGTGTATGCCCACATCGGCTGCATGACCACCGCCACCGATGCGTTTATGCGCGACATCAAACCCTTCTTTATTGCCGACGCGCTGGCAGATTTCACCCGCGAAGAGCACCTGATGTCGCTCAACTATGTGGCGGGGCGTTCCGGCCGCGTGGTGATGACCGATGATCTGTTGCCGTCGGTTCCGGCCTCAAAAGCGGCGCTGCGTGAGCTCATCCTGCCATTACTCGATGAAACCGACGAACCGATGGATGACGAAAACCTGATCGACTACGGCCTGGATTCGGTGCGCATGATGGCGCTCGCCGCACGCTGGCGTAAAGTCCACGGCGATATCGACTTCGTGATGCTGGCAAAAAATCCGACCCTCGACGCCTGGTGGGCGCTACTCTCCCGCGAGGTGCAGTAATGGTTTTTGATTTCACCGGCAAAGCCGTCTGGGTGACAGGGGCGGGTAAAGGGATTGGTTATGCGACGGCGCTGGCCTTTGCCGACGCGGGCGCGAAGGTGACCGGATTCGATCTGGCTTTCCCGCAGGAGAATTATCCATTTGCTACCCAAACGCTGGACGTATCTGACGCGGCGCAGGTGAGCGATGTCTGCGGGCGCTTGCTCGCCGTAGAGGAACGTCTGGATATACTGGTCAACGCCGCCGGCATTCTGCGCATGGGCGCCACGGACCAGCTTTCGCAGGAGGACTGGCAGCAGACGTTTGCGGTCAACGTTGGCGGGGCGTTTAACCTCTTTCAACAGACGATGGGCCAGTTCCGTCGTCAGCAGAGTGGGGCGATTGTCACCGTGGCGTCCGACGCGGCCCACACGCCGCGCATCGGGATGAGTGCCTATGGCGCCTCGAAAGCGGCGCTGAAAAGCCTGGCCCTCACCGTCGGGCTGGAGCTGGCGGGCAGCGGCGTGCGCTGTAATCTGGTGTCGCCGGGGTCAACGGATACCGATATGCAGCGCACCCTGTGGACCTGCGACGATGCGGAGCAGCAGCGCATTCGCGGTTTTGGCGAGCAGTTTAAGCTGGGGATCCCGCTGGGGAAAATTGCCCGTCCTCAGGAGATTGCCAGCACGATCCTGTTCCTGGCCTCCGATGCTGCCAGCCATATCACCCTGCAGGATATCGTGGTGGACGGCGGCTCCACGCTGGGGGCGTAATGATCTGGAAACGCCATTTATCGTTAGATGCGCTGAACGCCACCAGCCAGAACACGCTGGTGGCGCATCTGGGCATCGTTTATACCCGCCTTGGCGACGATACGCTGGAAGCGGAAATGCCGGTGGATACGCGCACCCATCAGCCGTTTGGCCTGCTGCACGGTGGCGCGTCGGCGGCGCTGGCGGAAACGCTGGGCTCGATGGCCGGTTTTCTGATGACCCGCGACGGGCAGAACGTGGTGGGAACGGAGCTGAATGCCACCCATCATCGTGCGGTAGCGCAGGGGACCGTGCGCGGCGTGTGTCAGCCGCTGCATCTGGGTCGATCCAGCCAGAGTTGGGAGATTGTGGTGTTCGACGAGCAGGGACGGCGGTGCTGTACCTGCCGGTTGAGTACGATGGTGCTGGGGTAATGTTGTGCGGCCTGTTGCCCTCACCCTGGGGTAGGGTGAGGGGAACAGGCCGCACAAAATTACCCCAGCACCATCGTACTCAACCGGCAGGGACAGCA